>JAATGU010000052.1 GCA_015654535.1 Bacteroidales bacterium | reverse complement strand
TATGTGACTTAGCAAAAGCGTATTAAGATCTACTCCTTGATGTTGCGCTTCATCCTTTTGAGGCAATACTTCATTCTGGTAAGCAGCCACAAGCTGAGCCTTGACAATGGCGTTTTCGGGATTGGAGAGATAACGAAGACCATCCATAATCATGCAGATGGCCAGCGAAGCATCCAGTCGGAAAGCCTCGTCGGACACGATGCGGTAGGGGAGGTTTTCGTCGAAAAACTTGGCTATTTGAGGGATAGTTTTGTTCTTGCGTACCAAGATGGTGATATCTTCGAGTTTCACTCCCTGAGCAATGAGATCGTTCACCTCTTCCGCCAAAGCTTCTAAAGTGAGTTCGGTATAATTCTTTTCATCGTCTGCTTCCAGAAAAGAGACTTTCACAGATCCTTTTTCCTCCGTTTTAGGTGATTCTTGCCGCACATCACTGTAGGCATCCCGTAAACTGGTGCATTCATCGCCTAATTCTTCTTTGTAAAGGGTACACAGTTGCTCACTGGCAGCGGTAAACAGGCGGTTGTTGAATTTAATAATATTTGTCTCGCTCCGGTGATTGGTATTCAGCGTCTTTATCCGAATTGGGAAATTGTCCATTTTGCCCTTCAGGCTGTTCAGAATTCCCCAATCTCCGTTACGCCAACGATAGATGGATTGCTTTACATCCCCTACAATGAGGCTGTCCGATCCCTGAGATAATCCTTCGAGCAGCAAGAGTTTGAAGTTATCCCATTGCATTCGTGAAGTGTCTTGAAATTCATCAATCATCACATGATGAATGTTAGCCCCGATCTTCTCGAACACAAACGATGAATCACCGTCTTGCACCAGTCGATGCAACAATGCGTTGGTGTCCGATAGCAAGAAACGGTTGCTCTCCTTATTAAGGATACGTACTTCCTCATCAATATTAGCTAATAATCGTACTTTGTTGACGTGCTGCAATGACAAGCGACAAGAGTTCACTATACTATTATTCTTTTCCCGATATTTTTCCGAAGCTTCTAATAAAGGAATGAGTTCCGAACCAGCCAGTGAGATAATCGTATTTTTATTGGGAGATGTCTTGGTGGACCATTCATTTTCATTATCCAAACACTTTTCCACGGTAAGGTTACGCACATTGCTTGTCAATATACCATTCTGAATCTTACTGAAGTAACTGCCAATCCCCCGTGCACCGTTCTTCAAATCAATAGCTGTCAGATTATTCTCTTCCAGTATCCCGAAGAACTGATCGGCAAAGCCTTTCATCTGCTCTAAAGCATCCGTCTGGATGGCGTGTAGATCCTTTTTGTATTGTCTTATGTAATTGGGATCTTTAAGCTTTTGTCGCAATCCGTCTCCCTTTTCAATATAGCCCTCATCGAATATATTCCGTCCAAAGTTCTTTACCTCACCCGATACATTCCAGCGTTTATCATCCTTGATGCGTTCGTCTATATAATCCAGTAACCATGCCAGTACCTCAGAAGTCGGTTTTAACTTCTCAATCATTGAATCCACCGCGTCACTCAGTACTTCCGTATTGTTCAGCTCAATGTTTAGATTGGGACTCAGTTCCAACTCCCGTGCCAGATTTCTCATTACCGACTGAAAGAAGGAATCGATAGTTTCTACCCTGAAACGACTGTAATCATGGATCATATAGTTCAGTGCCAGACCTGCCGATTTTCGCACATCCACTTCCACCAAATTGAGCTCCTCGCAAATCTTCTTTAAGTAAGGAACAGAATCGGGATCTTCTTTCCATATTCCATAAAGCTGACTAAGAATGCGTTCCTTCATCTCCGAAGTGGCCTTGTTGGTAAAGGTCACGGCAAGAATTTGCTGATACGCCCGTGGGTTCTGTATCAGTAGTTTGATATATTCCACCGCCAAGGTAAATGTTTTCCCTGATCCGGCGGAAGCCTTATATACTAATAGCTCTGGTGAAATACTCATCATCAATGTTTATATTTCCACAAAACTACTATTTAGAATCTTATCTCACAAAAGAAAGGAGGAGAAAATAACTGTTATTAATTCACATTATTCCTTTATTCCCTTAAACAGAAACGTCCCGATACCTGTTTTTAGACATCGGGACGGATATATTAAGTGCTGATTCCTCTTTTATGCCAGAAAGGAAGCGATATCTTCGTCTACTATACTGATTCCTCCGATTCCGAAGTTCTCAATAAGCACATTCTTCACATTAGGAGAAAGGAAAGCGGGGAGGGTGGGACCTAAATGAATCTTCTTCACTCCCAGATGAAGCAGTGCCAAGATAACAATCACCGCCTTTTGTTCGTACCATGCAATGTTATACACGATAGGCAGATCATTAATATCTTCCAGCCCGAATACTTCTTTTAGCTTTAAGGCGATCACTGCCAGTGAATAACTATCGTTGCATTGTCCGGCATCCAACACACGGGGAATGCCATTGATGTCTCCCAACGGAAGCTTGTTGTATCGGTACTTTGCACATCCGGCTGTGAGAATTACCGTATCTTTAGGTAATTTTTCCGCAAACTCGGTATAGTAATTACGGTTCTTCATTCGTCCGTCACATCCCGCCATAACGAAGAACTTACTAATAGCCCCGCTCTTTACCGCATCCACCACTTTATCTGCTAAAGCAAGTACCTGAGCGTGGGCAAAACCGCCGACTATTGTTCCGCTTTCAATCTCTGTAGGAGGCTGACAAGTTTTGGCATGATTGATAATAGCCGAGAAATCTTTTGGTTGACCCTCTTTACGGGCAGCAATATGAATAGCACCTTCAAGTCCGCTGGCTCCGGTAGTATAGATCCTATCTGTATAGGTAGCATTCTTGGTAGGAGGAACAATGCAGTTGGTTGTGAACAGAATAGGACCGTTGAAACTTTCAAACTCTTCCTTTTGTTTCCACCACGCGTTGCCGTAGTTACCTGCCAAATGCTTATATTTCTTTAGTTCCGGATAGTAATGGGCAGGGAGCATTTCACTGTGAGTGTATACATCAACTCCTGTTCCTTCAGTCTGTTGCAATAGCTCTTCAATATCCTTTAGATCATGTCCGCTGATCAAGATACCCGGATTTTTCCCTACACCAATATTTACTTCCGATAGTTCAGGATTACCATAATGACTCGTATTGGCCGCATCCAGCTGAGCCATCGCCATCACTCCGTATTTTCCTGTTTCCAGTGTAAGAGCAATCAGTTCATCTACCGTTATATCTTCCCGGGTAATCTCAGCCAAAGCATGTTGTATAAAGGCGTACAATTCCTGACTTTCGTTGTCCAGGTTCCATGCATGTTCCACATAAGCGGCCATTCCTTTAATGCCGTAGTGCACCAATTCTTTCAGCGAACGGATATCTTCATCCGCCGTGCGAAGTACACCTACTGTAGAAGCCTTTTCTTCAAAGGTACTCTCATCTCCCGTCCAAGTACATTCATCCGGAGGATTAGGCAAAGAAACTTGCTTGCCTAATTCTTGTTTCAGAGCAAGTCCTGCGTTTATCTTATCCACAATCGCCTGTTTGTCAAAATTTGCATTGGTGATGGTCATAAACAATGCATCGAACACAAATTTGTCTGCTTCGGAAGAAGATTTGTTTACTTTACGTAACTCTTGATTGTATACCGCGATTCCTCGTGTAACAAAGAGTAGAAGATCTTGCATATTCGCCACTTCGGGAGTCTTTCCACATACACCACTAAGGATACATCCGGTACCTTTGGCAGTCTCTTGACATTGAAAACAGAACATACTCATAATTTTATAGCTTTTAAGTTTATCACTTATTGATGAGTGCAAAGATAGAGGAGAGAGAAGAGGTTATTCTGTAACCAATGTTACAATAAGGAAAATAAATCAGCACATTTCTTTTTCAGCGAATAAGTTCGGCGAGTTTATCTTTTTTGAGAAGGACAATTTGTTTGCGGTCAACAGAGAGCAATCCTTCATCCTGCATGTGAGACAGTTCCCGTGCCAGTGAGGGACGAGACACTCCGAAATAATCAGCCAACTCTTGTTGGGAGCGATCCATTACAACCTGATTGGTAGTAGTGATGGGAAGACGAAGGATGTAAGAAGCTAGTTTTTGTTTGATGCTTTTAAAAGAGAGAAAGAATAGTTTGTAGGAAAGAGTTTTGGCATAGTTTGCTGAAGTATTCAGGTAGTTTTCCAGAAACAAAGTGTTACGTTGAAAGAGTTTCAATACACTCTCTTTGGGAATCATCAGTACTTCCACTTCTTCATTAGCCGTCACCTCTACCGGAAACTTGTTTTCCGTTCCGAAAAGGAACAATGGTGCCAATGCTCTTGGAGCAATGATATCTTCAATCTTAATTAGTTTACCAGAATAATCAATCATTTCGCCTCGCACACTCCCTCGTAGGAGAATAAGCAATCTGTTACATATATCTCCTTGAAAGGCAAGAATTTCTCCTTTTTTATAACTCTTGATCTGGTAATCCACTCCCTCAAAGTTGCGGGAGAGTTCGTCGGGAGTAATTCCTCGAAAGAGCGGGTTTTGTAATAGACGTTCTACCATTTATTTGTTTATTCGTTTGAAGTGAGCCATTAATATAATTACAGCGGTTACAAAAGCCAGAAAGTCTGATACGGCCATGCTCCACCATACACCACTTGCACCCAAGAGAGCGGGCAAGAACAATAAGCAAGGTAGCAGATAAACCAGTTGACGGGAGAGAGAAAGGAATACACTCACCTTAGCTTGTCCGATGCTTTGGAAGAAGTTGGATATCACGATCTGACAACCCACAAACGGGAAGATCAGTATGGATATGCGTAATCCTTTGGAGGCAATGTCTATTAAAGTCTGTTCGTCAGTGAACATCCCCACAATGGCATGTGGAAGTAATTCACACAAGAGAAAACCTATGGAAGTAATAATAACCCCGGAAATAATTCCGGCTTTCAGTGTCCGCTTTACCCGGTCCATCTGTCCGGCTCCATAGTTATAACCAATAATGGGCTGCATGCCCATGGTCAGTCCCATTACAATCATCACGAATAAAGTCTGCATGCGGTTAATGATACCAAAAGCTCCGATAGCCAAGTCTCCACCATACTTTTGAAGACTGTTGTTCATGATAACCACGACCACACAAGCGCATACATTCATTAAGAAGGGAGCCATACCAATTGAGAAAATGCTCAAAATGATGCGTTTCTTCATTTTATGGAATCCTTTTTGAAAATGTACATAGTTTGTCTTGTCGATAAAATGGCTCAGTACCCATACCATGCCGATAAACTGAGAAATCACAGTCGCTGAGGCTGCTCCCCTGATTCCCCAATGAAAATGGAAAATAAAGATAGGAGCGATAATCACATTTGCCACCACGGTAATCAGGGATGACAACATGGCTTTTTTGGGATATCCTGTAGCCCGCATTACATTGTTTAGTCCGATCATAGTATAGGATATAGGCGTACCTAGCAAAATGACCTGCATAAAGTCTCGTGCATATGGCAATGTAGCTTCACTCGCTCCGAAGAAAATCAAAATAGGATCCAGAAATAGAAAAAAAAGTCCTCCGAATAGAATCGAATTAACCAAACAAAGCATCAATACATTGCCCAATACTTCGGTAGCGCCGGGCAGATCTTTTTGCCCCAAACGGATTGAAGAGATTGTAGCCCCTCCGGTTCCCACCAATGTACAGAATGCTATTACCAGATTCATTAGTGGAAAGGAAATAGCCAAACCGGATATGGCCATGGCACCTACACCATGACCAATAAAAACACTATCAATAATATTGTATAGAGAGGTCATCGTCATCCCTATAATCGCGGGAATGGAGTATTGAATTAGTAACTTTCCAATACGTTCAGTGCCAAGAATATGGGGATTGTTCCGAGTAGTCATAAATAACTTATTTACATTTTTTTAAGTGCGGCAAAGGTACGAATAATTTGCGGCATCCAAGTATTATTCGGAACTTTGCATCGTTAAATCAATATAAAGAATAATGAATGAAACAAAAACAATTGCTGTTCTGTTCGATTTCGATGGTGTGGTAATGGATACCGAATCACAGTATAGTATTTTTTGGGGAGAACAAGGGTGTAAATATCGTCCGGATCTTCCTGATTTCGACCGTCTGGTCAAAGGAATGAC
This sequence comes from Bacteroidales bacterium, assembly GCA_015654535.1. GTDB lineage: Bacteria > Bacteroidota > Bacteroidia > Bacteroidales > Bacteroidaceae > Bacteroides. The sequence goes on along the minus strand of JAATGU010000052.1, from coordinate 1,220 downwards.
GTTAGTTCAGATTTTTGCTAAATACTTTGACGAAATGGAAGATGAGAAGAAACAGATTCGCCTAGATCTTGATCTGTTTGAAGGAAATATGAAGTATGAATATATTCCCGGAGTGCTCGATTTCATTGCCGATCTGAGAAAGCATGGCGTAAAGATGGCGGTAGTCACCAGTTCTAATGATAAGAAGATGGAGAATGTGTATCGGGTTCATCCAGAACTTTCCACCTTGTTCGACACCATGGTCACTGCCAATATGTTCAAACAGTCCAAGCCCCATCCCGAATGTTTTCTGTTGGGAGCTGAACTTTTGGGGGCTACTCCTGGGAATAGCTTTGTGTTTGAAGATTCCTTTCATGGTCTTCAGGCTGGCAACGCTGCTGGCATGACTGTTATCGGATTAGCTACTACCAACTCTCGCAAAGCGATAACAGGAAAAGCTCATTACATTATTGATGATTTCATTGGGTTCACTTATGAGACGTTAATGGCAGTAAAAGGTTGAGCATGCATATTTTTTTATATTTTTCTTTTCTCTATTAACTTTAAACTGTACATTTGCATCCAATTTTTAATACTAAAATTATGGCAGGATATATTTCTGAAGATACAAGAAAGGTGACAACTCATCGCCTGATTGAAATGAAACAACGGGGAGAGAAGATCTCTATGCTTACCTCTTATGACTATACCACCGCGAAAATTGTCGATGGTGCGGGGATTGATGTAATATTAGTGGGCGATTCCGCTTCGAACACGATGGCAGGCAACGTTACCACATTACCCATTACATTGGATCAGATGATTTATCATGGTAAGTCTGTGGTTCGTGGTGTGAACCGTGCGTTAGTAGTGGTGGATATGCCCTTTGGTTCTTATCAAGGTAATCCACTGGAGGGACTGACCTCAGCTATTCGCATTATGAAAGAATCTCACGCCGATGCAGTGAAACTGGAGGGTGGTGAAGAGGTGATCGAAGTTGTTCAACGTATTCTTTCTGCAGGTATTCCCATTATGGGGCACTTGGGACTGATGCCACAATCCATCAATAAATATGGCACCTACAATGTTCGCGCTAAAGATGAGACTGAAGCAGAAAAACTGGTTCGTGATGCCCATTTACTCGAAGATGCGGGTTGCTTCGGTTTGGTACTCGAAAAGATCCCTGCTTCATTGGCTGGACGGGTTGCTAAAGAATTGACTATTCCTGTGATCAGTATCGG
>JAATGU010000135.1 GCA_015654535.1 Bacteroidales bacterium | reverse complement strand
AGTGCAACCATTCTTTCAGCATCTCCTATCAGCTTGCCAGCATTGGGCAAATCTTCCTTTTCGGGCAATGATATCTCGTAAATAGAAAATATATATTTTATCAATACATTAGCAGGTTTCATACAAAATAAATATGCAGCAATAATTGCTATCGTTTTTATAGATACATCAAAAGGGAATAAGAAATTGTTGTAACGCAAATAAAGTACAGATACTCCTACAATAACAATGATATGAACCAATTGATCCCAAAAGAAAATATATTTTTCCAGCCATTTTCTTTCGATAATTCCTTTTAATCCATCTATCAACCAATGAATCACAGCAAGCAATCCTGCTGCCCACCAAAAATCGACCGAAAAGGTAACTCCCCAAGACACAATAAACACCACCAATATATGCTTATATAAATCAATGGAACCAAAAGGTTTCTCTTTCTTTGATTTGCACCAACTGTCCGGTTGAAACATAAAGTCTGCCAGCAAATGGGCAATCAATAATATTAATATAAGTATTTCAGTCATTCTCACTACAAATTTGATTGCTCAAAGTACATCACCGCTTGTTCAATAGCGTTCCAACCAACAGCAGTTGAGTGTTGGTTTACGGTAGATTGTCCTATCTTGAGGATGGTAGCAATATCCGTTTCGCTTCTTCCCAAAAGCTTTAGATAAAGTATTTCACATTGTCGGGCTGTAGCCTCTGTCAGCAGAGAGTCCAGTAAATCTATAATGACAGTATATAGTTGATTTTTATCTTCAACATCCGAATCAAAAAAAAGCGTGTTTTTTATAATAATTTTATCTCTGTTCGAGGTGCGTTGATCAGCAATTTTTCTTCCCGAACGGTAAATGGCATCTCCATCCAACACACCACTATTAAAATTTACAATTTTCATTTCACCAATACCAATACCTATCCGAATGCCAAACGTTTGAAAAAGTTTTCTTCTTTTCCTCGTGTCATTATCAGTTTTCATTTTCTTTAGCGAAAGTGACTTAACAGCAGTTTTCAGCAACAGAGCTATACGCAATGACTTTTGTGGTTGCTCTATGTAACATTCCACATAATCACCCTTTATCATTCGCCCATAAAAAAGGCGCTTCTTTGTATTGAAAAGTGAATCTAACTCTGAGAATAATTGTTCAATCTTTAGGTTCAATTCTTCCTTCTCCTCTTTTTGGAGAGAAGTAGAAGCTATAATATCCGCGGATATCGTTGCATTTCTCATGATTCTTTTCTTTTAGTCCGTCACAAAGATATTAATTCTATCGGTAAAATCATCGATAAACTATAAAAATCGGTATTTTTACCGATAGATATTAATTATCGGTTCCATTACTAATTATACGTCCCTCCGTAACCCCCTGATTGCACATATATTCTTTAGGCATTTAGTCTACCCATTGTCCCGCACTTAAAATGCAGGCAGGATTGTACATCATCTCCCAAGTTCCCAAAAACTCAAGTGTGGCTCGGTTGCGTATCCAATTCTTTATAATATCAGCCGCACGTGCTCATATTTGCATAACATCCAGGTACAGAGATCAGTGTAATATTGAGGGCTACTTCCAGTTTAGAAATTGTCTCCAGACTCAAATTTTCCTCTCCCTTCAATAGTTTGTTGATATATTGCGCAGAGACATTAATTCTTTCAGATAGTTCTTTTTGTGTGATAGACTTTGTACGCAATTCACGGAGAATTTTCAATGCGATTTCAGCCGATTTATCTAGCCAAGCTTCATTTGCCAGCCTCCATTCAGCCTTTTCTTTCCACCCGGATAGTTTATCGGAAATAAAGTATTCATTCTACTTTTCATATTTTATGTGGTGTCTTATCATTTTTCCGCAATTATATTGATTTTATCACTTTCATGAACGATTCCGCGACCTCCTTCTCGTCTGGTATTGAAGAAAATGCCAGTTGAGAAAGTTCGTTCCGATAGGTATCCTTTAGTTTTTCCCATAAAGCAGGAAAGTCGGTTATGAGTGGTGAATATCCAACGGATTTGCCTTGCCAGCCCGAGGTGTATCGAATGTTTGTTGATCGTGGGTATATAGTACTGCAAAGTCTCTTTTAAAGCTATCGGAATACAGATAGGTTTTGCACTGCTCATCGTTGACCAGAAAATATAAATCATAGAAATGGCGAATTTTTGAGGCTATGGCCTTCACAGGGCTTTCATCGAAAGAGAATCGAATCAAAGAGATTAACTTCTCCACCATTGTCCGGGATTTGTCAAGTACATTGATTGAAAAAGGTTGTAACCCGTATTTCTCTATGGCCTCTTTTTGGTCTATTGCATTCAAAAAATCCGCTATAAAAGAGGTAATTGTCTGTTTTGCATAGGGATATGGATTGGCAAAAGAGTTGATTTCAAGAATGATTCGTCTAAAAACGATACTACCCGTATTTGCGGACACGGCAAGCCTCTTGAGTACAAAAGTAATCCAATAATCTTTCTCCACAAAATCTGGAGAGATTCCGAAGTGAGTTGCCGTAAGCTGAATCAGCTCGGTAAAATCCTGCGTATTGCTGTGGAGTGTTATCATCTTATATACCATTTTCGTTGGGTTGGAAGTGTGTCGATAGATATTCCTAACTTATAGGTTGTCATCGGATTCAGGGCATTCAAAAGAGCTGTGGTGTCTTCGGCTTCATTGATTGATTCAATTATAGCCCCAAGAAATGCAATGGTAGCGGGATTGTATTTAAGAGCTAACTTTTTTATGGTAGCTGTTTGCACTGGAGTAAGGGCTTTGAATAATGCGAATAATCTTTTGCAAGCGTTGTCGGGCATTGTGTCGGGTATTTCTTTAAAGAACCGCAAACAATCAAGGAGTTGTAATAAAGGTATATTTTCCTTTGTTATCGTATTTTCCTGTTTTACAAAGCTGATTCGGTATATGCCTCTTGTAATTGCTTTTTTCTCTTTTTTGGTGGCTATTCGAAGCGAAGCCGAAAACTGAGTAGTAAGTCCTAAGTCGTTAAATACGGAATAGCCAGTCAAGTATCCGATCGTTTTTCCATTTTTTTCTATAAGGTCTTTTACTATCTGGTAGGTATCGGGTTGCAATTCTCCGAATTTACCTATCTGGGGTTTATAGAACCGTCCTTTAGACAGACGACGAATTTTTCCTTGGGCTACCAATACGTTTATGGCTTTATTGGCAGCTTTCAGCTTACTTAGTTCCACTGGAAAATCAGAGGAAGTAAACACAAAGCCTATCGGAAAGCGATCTATCATATTTTTTATAGTATCAATCATTTGCAAGAATATATTTGCAGCAAATATAGACAAAATAAGCGAGTTTTTACGGGAATAAACTCGCTTATTTTAAAAATATTTAATGCTATCTTCACAAAACTAAGAAAGCGATCATGCGATTGTCTATAACCTTTTTCTTGTGATTCTTTATAGATTGATCATTCATCTTCTTAGCAATATCCTACTATCCGATACACTATCAATCCTATCCATTCATTAAAGATCGCCTGCCAGGTACAAGCCGTTTTCCAGTCCGGATAAAAACCCTCACTGGCAAAGCATGCCACGCTGCGCTTCATGTGTATAGCATAGCGGAAGCATATACGTCACGTTCTCTCTTGTATTCAATGCTTTTGGTTCCAATATAAAAACAGAATCCGGAATCCCCTGTGATCAGTATTTTCCCTACCAGCCCTTTTTTATATATCAGTACCGTAAAAAAAAGAGATGATGAAGGATGTACTTTAATATAAGCGATAATTTTATCAAGCAGCAATGATTTTGTTTATAAACTTCTTTTTTACTAATTCATAAGCTTCTTGTGGATTGTAGGCTTCTCCATTGCGTAATAACAATTGTGTGTCACCCAGAAATTCATTATCTTGCATTTTCTCTTCCATATTTAACAAGAACTCCTTTTGAGTAGGCGGTGTACCGGGAACAAAATTTATGTAAGTGTGGTAACATCTCAATATTTGATCAAAATCCAAGTCCTTTTGAGCTATAGCAGTGTATAAGTCGAATAAATCACGACCTTTACGACGCTGGTAAAGTGCTCGAAGTTTTGTTCCCAGTAATTCTTCAAGAGGATAAGTGGTGATTTCGCAAGAATCAGTATACCACTGACTGTCCACTGCAAAAGGAAATTTCACATTACCTAATACAGAAAAATGCTCTCTACAATTTGTTTCTACCTTTAATCGAAGGGGCATTATCGGCGCAATTTCAGATTCTAATCTAAAAATCAAAGTATTGTTATTCGCTTTTTGCTTTACAACAGGTACACCCAAGAAAGATAAGACCTCATCACGAAGTTTATCTATAACTGGTTTTATCGGTCCGGCACTGATTTGTACCAAATCGATATCCTCGGAATAACGGGGTTGTGGTGAAAGATATAATTTGTGTAATGCTGTTCCTCCACGAAAAGCTAAAGAGCTGGCTAAGAATTCATCTTTAAAAATCTCAGTGAGCCCACGACAAATAATCAAATCCTGTTCAACCTGTTCGTTTGTCTGCCATGGTACTTTATTTCTCCATTCGTCAATAGCTGATACTGGTATCATTCGTCAATTTCAATTTCAGTATTAATAATTATTTTCCATTTTTTATTTAATATACTCTTTTCAATCGATCTCCCATTTTTAAGAGGAACTCTTTGAAAATTACACTTAAATAGTAATGCTTTTTCATATAGCTGATTGGCTAAATCCGGAGATTCGATAACATTCTCTAACAAGTAGCCCAAGCGTTGAATTGTAGTTGTATTAACAACTTCAAAAAATGTACTTGTAACATTTGTAAAATCCAGCACTTCTATAAGATCACTCAACACTGTACACGCTCTACTCAATCCACCAATTTCTTTTTCGTATTGAATGAGATCGGCAGCAGTAAGAGTTGGGGATGAAATTTTAACATAGCCGGTTTGAGTTTTACGCATTTCGAGCAAATCAACTGAAGGGAAATTACGCCTGGCTACAAATTGTATCTGGACATTTCTTTTATTATTATCGCGAAGTGTAGGATACTGAATAATAACCGAGAATACCTGTGGCTGTTGAAGAGCAGCACCATGAAATGCAGCAGCATTAAGCAATCCAACATAATAGACACGTTGAATTTGTTGCATTAAATGATCAATATACATAACCGGAGGGAGTATTCCTTTGGCAGTATATGATATTGGCACAATAACATAAAAGCCTTTCCAAACAGAAACAATACTATTTTTTGCCGAAAGTCTACTCAACGCACTACGGATACCGGTAGATTGCAAGCCGGAGAAAGCTTCAGAAACCTGCTTCATGGAAAAGTAAAGCTTGCCATTTTGTTGAAGCTCATTTATCCAGTCTTTTATACTTCCTCCTGCATTCATTTATCACCTTTTAGATATTATGGCTGCAAATGTAATCAGTTTATGGATATAATCGCAATCAAAATATGTTTTTTTTATAAAATTCATCCTCTTAGCAATATCCTACTATCCGATACACTATCAATCCTATCCATTCATTAAAGATCGCCTGCCAAGTACAAGCCGTTTTCCAGTCCGGATAAAAACCCTCACGGGCAAGCATGCCACGCTACGCTTCATGTGTATAGCCGAAGTGATCAGTAACATTTTCTCTTGTATTCAATGCTTTCGGTTCCAATATAAAAACAGAATCCGGGATCCCCTGTGATCAATATTTTCCCTGTTTGCCCTTTTTTATAGAGACACACTACTTCCCATAACCTATCCGAACTCTCCATATATCAGTACCGTAAAAAAAGAGATGATGAAGGATGTACTTTAATATAAGCGATAATAGCACCCATGCCGCCTCACCGGACGAAAGGTGGAGTTAGCAGCAAAAACTACAATTTATTTAAAACATACTTATCAAACCAAGCCGGAATATAATTTAGATTGTCCTCGATAGTAATATTACTATCAATAAGATGAGCCAATAATATTGGTTTCGAGTTAGTGTTATCAAAGAAATATCCTTTATCAACCAAATGTATAGCTTCCGATAATAAGCCGAGCGTACGGTAATACCGTCCTTCTATCTTTTCAGGTGGAACATCATGTCCTCCAGCTTGTACACGAGCCAAGACACGGCCTTTATTCATTTCAGGGTCGCTTAGTGCCACAAAGTACAGATGTTATTTCTTCAAACGATATTCACGTTGAACTACCTTGTAACGAACCTTATCCATTTTGGCCACAATTTCTTTTTTTCCATCCGGACTAACATGAAAGATTGTTTTTCCTTCTTGCACCGTTCTGGAAAGTCCTGCAGCTCGAGCTTCATTATAAGCACGTTTACCGTTTTTATGCAAAGCTTTCACTATCATAAGTTTTTCTTTATCAATATCCTTACTTTTCATAACTGCACATCTTTTATACTTATTATGCAAAAATAGCTTTTTCCTCGCATATAGCAATAGAAAATCTTCCTTATTTAATCCCTTTTAAACTCACTTTCTCCATTTCCTCACAAAGTACCATCCTTTTCGCGAAGAACGTAAGCTGTCGGGATGAAGTTTCCGGTTTAAATGGCTTTTTATTACCAATTCTTACCGATAGATATTAATTCTCGGTTCTATCACCCGATACACCATCAATCCCATCCATTCATTAAAGATCGCCTGCCAGGTACAAGCCGTTTTCCAGTCCGGATAAAAACCCTCACTGGCAAAGCATGCCACGCTACGCTTCATGTGTATAGCCGAAGTGATCAGTAACATTTTCTCTTGTATTCAATGCTTTGGGTTCCAATATAAAAACAGAATCCGGGATCACCTGTGATCAGTATTTTCCCTACCTGCCCTTGTTTGTAAAGTCGCACCGCTTCCAATAACTTGCCCGAGCTCTCCATATAAGTCAATACACGATTAATACTGTCCATGTTAGAAAATCCACCCATCACAAGGGCAAGTTTATATTTCTTTTGTGTATTGAAATTATTCTTTGTGGCAGAGGCTATCACTCTATCGCAAATGGGAGCATTT
>JAATGU010000030.1 GCA_015654535.1 Bacteroidales bacterium | reverse complement strand
GTATTTATTAGAAGTGTCCAGAGATTTATAGAAAGATGTCTGTACTCTTGGTTCAAAGAGTCTGGACATATTACAATACTATTTTTATTTGTTTAAAAAGTCACGCAGTCACGCGCTTCGCTGTAATCAGCTAATAAACAGCTGTAAACCCCGCGTGACCTTACCCGGTACAATCACGCGGAAGTCACGCAGTCACGCGGGATGTCTCGCATCCATATTTTACTGTTTACTAATTGATTAGACTGCTATCGCGTGACTGCGTGACTTTTTCAGCATTTTTCTTTTCTTTGTCTCTTCCTAAAAAAAAACGCCGGACCAGTCCGCTCCCTTCCGTTTCCCCGGTTATACAAGAATAGAAAGAAAGGATAGCTGAAAGGTCGTGCGTTTATACAAGAATAAAAAAGAATCCAGCCTTTATTTCCCCCCCCCTCTGATATCGTTTACAATTGGGACAGAAAAGTGATTTACGCTCGTCGGGAATGGTGCTCCATTCCCTAGCCGCGAGGGCGATCCCAAAGCGATGAGTTTAAATTAAATTAAAATGGTGTCGAAATATAGGGAGTAATATACATATACCAACATTAATAAACATATGTCTAATGTTTCAAAAAGAATTTAAAATATTTCATTGCTGCGTCATTTGTATCAAATCCTCTGTAAGCGTCTCCGCGATACCGTCATGACTTGATTTCAGGACTTGCGCTCACAGAAAAAAGGAGATGCGAGGTAAACAGCATCTCCTTTTTTCTGTTATTTACTAAGATTGTTTCTTCAATCCAATTAATCAAAACAATTTAGCAGGATACTCACCAGCATCTACCAGTGCCTGAATCTTATCTACTACTGACTGACGGTCGGCAGCATATGTTACACCGAACCATTTAGAAGTAGTATCGAGCACCTTGACCCGTACAGTGCCGTTGTTAATAAGTTCGTTTACCATCAGCGGAATAAAGTATTCACATTTCAGGTTATCAATATTCTTTTTCAGGAAGTCCACGAAAAAGTCTTCGGAGTACTTAAAATAGTCGGGAGTAAATCCCCACATGTTCATAGAAACAGGAGTATTGTCCTCAATAGCGACCATCTTTCCTTTTTCATCCTTGAACTGAACTTTTCCATCAATGCGCTCAATCGCTGTACGCTCTACCACAGTGGTAAGAAAACCATCCTTATCTGTAGAGCAAACTCCACGTGCCACACTACCACTTTCGGAAAGAGTGTTTCCCACACGATAACCTACCATACAATAGTCATTCTTCTTTCCTTCCATTTCCGCGAGGGCTTTTCCCAAAACGGCAAAGCTATCACGACCATAGAAATCGTCGGCATTGATTACTGCAAAAGGTTCGTTAATCACATCCTTACCCATCAGCACGGCATGATTGGTTCCCCAGGGTTTTTCTCTGCCTTCGGGACATTTAAATCCGGCAGGAAGATTTTCAAGTTTCTGGAATACCAATTCCACAGGAATATGGTTCTCATACTTTTTAATAATCTTTTCACGGAAATCTTTTTCAAAGCTTTCTCTGATCACAAAAACCAGTTTGCCAAACCCTCCACGAATAGCATCATAAATAGAGTAATCCATAATCGTTTCACCGTTGGGACCCAAGCCATCCAATTGCTTCAGACCGCCATAGCGACTGCCCATTCCGGCAGCAAGTACAAATAATGTTGGTTTCATTTCATTAATATATTTATAAAGACTGTTGTCACGTTTTATTTTTTACGCCACAAAATTACAAAATAATCTGAAGCAACGGTGCAATAAATAAGTCAAATATCACCACAAATAGTTCAAAAGCAAAAGATTCTCTTCTAAAAAGGATAACCAACAGCCAAGTGAATGCCCAGTCCATCTTTAAAAGAAGGGATATTATAATAACCAGTCTTAGAGGTTTGATAAGGAGCATGAATCGCAATACCCGCATCCAGTCGGATAACCAAATAGGAAAGATCATAACGCAAACCAACTCCGGTGCCCAAGCCGATATCTTTTCCTAATTGAGAAATATTGAATAATCCCCCAGGTCTGGCACTCTCTGACTTGAGGAGCCAGATGTTTCCGGCATCCATAAAGACAGCTCCATTAAGATCGCCCAACATTTTGAAGCGATATTCAATATTAGCTTCCAATTTAAAATCACCCGTCTGGTCCATATATGAGTAAGCATTGCTCGCATCCGGTCGATAACTTCCCGGTCCCAATGTGCGAATTGTAAAAGCTCGTATACTGTTTGCTCCGCCGATGAAAAATTGTTCACTATACGGAGCCACCGAAGAATTTCCGTAAGAATAAATAACTCCTCCCATTAATCGACCGACCAATGATTGGCGGGAATCAATTCTGTAATTATACCTCACCTCGGAAGTAAGTTTAAGGAATTGTGCAAAGGGAACGCCCAATAGTTTTTTCTCTTTACTAAAGGAATTTCCTAACAATCGGTAGATCCCCGAAGTAATATTCCCCGCGGAAGTAACAGAGGTTTCCCACCAAAGATGATTCCGTTTAGTTCTCACTCCGGCATCATCATAGGTATAGGTGTAATTCATGGCGGGTATAAACTGATTCTGCAAACTAAGATAGAGAGCAGGATTAGCACTGGTAATTGAATCAAAGCGTTGCGTGGTGTATTGCAGCATATTAAAGGTTAATCTAAACGGTGTGAACGAGTGGCGACTCACCCGGGAAGACTGAAAATTGTATGTTGCATCTCCTCCAAATGATAGCAGCTTGAAAAAGTTGGCACGATTCAACTGATCGGCATTCAGTCGAAAGGTAGTGGTGGCAGGGTAAGTAAACTCTTTATAACCCATTCCGGGAATTACTAACCGTGGAAGAGTGAGCGAAGTGGACAAACCTAATTCAAACGAATTAATCACAGACTTGTTACCACCTACCGGAGCATTGGTTTGCCATTCGTAGCTGCCTTTGAGCTTCACAGAAAAGAGCTCTCCTCCGCCAAACATATTTCGTTTGGAGATAGTAAATATTGCTCCCGGTCCCATTTGATCGTTAGACTTGGACGTTACATTCAATTCCAGTTCCCCATCGAGCGGCAAATCATAAGCCACGTTCATCCGCACATTGAGCACGTCATTGTTTTTAGTGGAGTCTTTTGGCATAAGTTGAATATCTGTGTACTGAAAAATACCCAGACGATTGATATTTTCCTGTGTCCGCAATTGTTTCCGTTGTGAATAAAGTTCTCCGGGCATTAAACTGAAGCGATTATACAACACTGCCGGACGAACTCGTAACTTACCTTGATAATGGATCATCAGATCTTCATAAAGCAACGTATCCGTGAGGGTTTCTCCGTCAAAGCCATTCAGAAAGATACTTCTTTTACCTATTTTCCATGAGCGAAGAGCCTGTGCCGGCAAGCCGGCTTTCGGGATAACTTTCAAACTCACCCGTTCTGCCTTTTGAGTGGTATCAGCCAAAAAAGTAATCAAATCCGGCCGGAAATAATAATAACCCGCATTACGCAATAAGCTACTCAGCCGTTGCCGCTCCTCTTCGAGCTTAACTACACTAAAATTATCTCCTTTACGAAGTATTTTATCCACTAACCGCTGTTGCAACAAGCTATCTGTCCGATGACTGTAACGTGCATAAATAATAGTATCCAGCAAATAAGGCTGTTGCATGTCAATCTTATATTTCAGTTTTGCCTGACGTTTTTTCGTGGAAATCAATTCATACGATACCGTTCCATTAAAATAACCATAATCGTGCAACAAGTTTTGCGCCACTTTTACCCGGACATCTGGATTTACAGTGGAAATCAATACCGGTTTAGAGGCAAGACGCTTAAAAGCCCAATGTCCCAATCCCTTTTTATATGAATGAAAAGCATTATACATCCATAGTCCAAACGGAAAAGGAAATCGGACAGACGAACTTCCCAAAAGTGAATTATTGGGTGCTACAGCCAATGCTGCCTCCACTTCTGTGAGAGCTTCATCACCTGCCTTTGACGGATCACGATTCTCCACCACCGTTTTCTTTATACCTGTATAAAGGACTTCATCCTTTGGCAAGTTACGGGTAGTAGAGCAAGCGGTAAAGAGCAAAAACGACAGATAAAGTATTTTTTTCATTTAGAATCTTTTTTATCTTCTTTCTTCTTAAATATAAATAAATCTCCGAGTTTCCGCATTTTTTTACGAAACACAATACCCAGTCCTGTTTCAGTGATTTCACCTTCAAGCAGGCTTTCATAATTCTTATTATGAAATAATTTAATAGATTTTGTTCCACCTGCATCCAGTCGGTATTCTAGTGATATATTATCTATAAACGATTCATTTTCATCTGCTGCCTGCCCTGTAGAAACCCTGCCTCCAATCACCACTTGTATACGATCATTGTAAAACTTACGGGCAAATCGGAATGTATAATCCGTGCGTTTTCCCGAACCAGAAACGCCGTTCTCATCATAACTTTCACTTCCAATGGAAATATTTATCTTATTTAGAGCTCCTCCAACAATATTGGTTATTTCATTCTGAAGGAAGGTATTCAGGGCATTCCCCACATTAATGCCTCCCGAAGAGGCAGTAGGACTTCCTGAAGGCATATACATTCCGGTAGCCAACATTGTGATTGCCTGTCTGCTTCGTTCCTCGGGCGTCAAAGCAGACAGCTGATTTTGTATAGTCATATCTTCCGGTGCTTCAAGATCAAAAACCAAAGCCAGATCTTTCAAACTATTTGCCACTGAAATAGACACATTAAAGTTCACTTGTCTGGTACTTTGGTTTTCACTGGTCACAGTAGCACGAACTCTCTCTACAGCTTTAAAATTCAGTTTTGGTTCCATCACATTGCCAGACCACTCTACAAAACTACCATCCTGAACCGTAAACGTTTTTAGCGGAATCACCGGCAACGTGTATTTCAATAGTCCATCACTAATGAGGTAGCGCCCATAAAGTAATAAATCTCCCTGAGGAGTGTATTGCAGGGAAAGATCTCCCCCGCCTTGCAATTCCACCCTGCTCTCCCGATCGGGTGAAAGATCCGCCTTTAAACTAACAGTAGGATCAATATGAATATTAATCAGCATGTCTAGTCCTCCTAGAGAAAAAGATTCCGGTTTTTCTTCCGTCGCCGGTAAAGTATCACTAAATTTTACGAAGGTCACCATATCTCCCAGTCGATCTTGCACCGTTAAAGGGGAATCTTTCAAAATATACGTAACATCAGAGCTACCCAACAAGCTAATATTTCCCCGCATAACCAACTCATCGAGAGGACCACGAAGAGTAGTATTGATATCTACAAAAACTTTTCCATATACCAGTGACTCTTTAGTTCGGGAAGCATCGAGTAACTGAAAATTATCAGCTTTAAGTTTCAAATCCGCCGAGATTTGCTGCAAATCTTTGAAGTTTACTTCCCCTGCAATACTCAAAGGAGTCTTACCCACAGCGTAAATGCTGTAGTTATCAAAGACCAGACGACTGTTGACCACCTTTATTGCTTTCTCCTCGAGACGAAGGCGCATCCCCGCCTGAGCAATATAAACTGAAGTGGTATCTGCCACAAACTGCCCATTAATTTCAGGGGACTGCGGACTTCCTCCCACAGTTATGTCCCCATTCAAAGCTCCGGAAAGATGTGCAGTGCCATTGGGTATAAAAGGATTGGCTATGCCAAGCGGAAAGTTTTTGAGTTTCGCATGAATATTCATTGATGGCTGTTTTTCCGTCCGATATACTCCCTCCACATTAAAAACTTCTCTTTGGTTGTGCTTCAGTGAAGCTAGCAACTGATGCTCGTTCAATTTTCCTGGCAGATAGGTTGCATCTAGCCTCAAGTCGCCGACAGGTTGTGACTGATAGCTAAAATATTGAAGATCCGCATCTGAAATTACCTGAAAATTATCTTGTTTTTGAATATATTCTACTTTCGCAGAAAGTTGACCTCCAATATCCGGTAAATACGGGAACGACTGAACAATCTCTTTTAGGTTAATATTCCGGAGTTCTGCCAAAATATCCTGTTGGGCTTGAGTATTCTCTACCGAATGAATAAAAATACCTACCCCATTATTGTCTTGCAATTCCATGTTTCCAGTGATCCGTTTGTCATCTCCAATAAAAATACGATTATCTTTATTCAGATGGAAAGGGCGGAAAACAAGAATCGGTTCATCAGGAAATAGCCGAAACGAAATTCCTTTATCTTCTATACGTGCCCGGACGCCCAAATACGTACCGGTTTCCCCTTTAGCATTAACATACTTCAATAGTAAATCGGCATTATCATTGCGAATCAGTACATTTGCATAGACTTTCAGTCCAGCCTGTTTATTAGCTAAATTGTTAATCATTCTGGCACGCAGATGAATGCCGGCAGAATCCTGAATAATGATAAAGCGAACCGTATCAATCACCAAACTATCTACAGTCAGCGAACGAAAAAGAGCTGTTCCGTTCAATCCGCTCGCTTGGGAAGAAGTAAGATTGAAGGATGCATCTTGAAAAGAAATATTCGATTGCGAAAGAAGTTTGCTTAGAGGATTTTCTCTACCTGCCGAAAAAAGAAGCTTGGTGGCAGGCAACCTCTTACGGAGTTCAGTCTGATTGAGCTTTTTCTTCTTAATTTGTTTCATTAAAACATCAGAAAAGACGGTTACTTGTTTTACAAATGTTTCAATAGGAACACTACTAGCTAAAGAAAGCTTCAAATCCCCTGCCCGAAGTTGAAGTGAAATATCTTTCTTTTTTATAGACGCATCAAGAGTAAAAGCAAAAGGGTCCTTCAATGGCTGATCCAAAAATCCCAGTTTTTGTAAATTGATATGTTGTACATTCATAGATAAATCTCCTTCCATTTTCTTTTTACGAAGGAGTGTAGTCAGAGTTGCATCCATAGTGAGTAATTCGTTATTACTGGAAAGATTCACCTTGGCTAATGAATTCTTTAAATTCGCCTGAAGAGTGAATCCAGAATAAGAAGCCTTACGGAACTGTAACTCCTGTAGATCAAACCCCGCAGTGAGTTCTGTAAGTGGAGAGAATACATCTGTACCTTCTCCCACCGCATAGAAAGATGCTGTAAGTGAGTAAATAGAATCTTTTGGCAGAAAATGGTTTATCTGTAGATTATTAATTGCCACGTTGGCAAGATAAGAATGGTTGGCTCCATTATATTCAGACTCAATCTTCACTTCTCCCTTATCTTCATTCAGGGCAAGATCAGCAAAATAATGATTTCCTTTCATGGAGACCTTTCCCTCGGCTTTCATTCCCAAAGGAATATGTACGCGTTTATTGGAAGCTGAATCCAAAAGAGAGGTGAAGAAGTTCAAATTTTGGGTGTACAGCCCAAAATTTATTTGAGCCGAACGTTTTAGGCTATCGGACAATTCCTTCATTTCTCCTTTACCGGAAAGAGCAAATGTACCGGAAAGAGTAGCTTTCAACTGCGATAAACGAAGTTTACTGAGGTTTCCTTGTACCGACGCTCGGACTATAAGCGGACTAGATGGATAGGCTTTCTGAAACTTATTCGGTAAATTTCCTGCAAAGAGCAACAGATCTTTTTTACCAATACGAGCGACAACAGAAGAAGTAATGTTTCCTTTATCCGGGTTTATCATAAAAGTATTGGAAACTTTGCCACTCAAAGTGATGAACGAATTCGAAGAAGCTAATTGTAACGCAGGTATCCTTATCTGTTGATGGTCAGAAAGCACACGCCCTTGAAGTGAATTAATTCTGAGCCCAGACCGATCTACCAAAGAAAGATGCCTAACAACCGCTGCCAATTCTTTATTCCGTAACATAAAAGAATCCACAGAAATAGAAATGTTTTTCAGAGCAAGATGAGAACTATCAAACCCTTTCAGCGGTTTCCCGTGTCCCGAATCATAGTTAAACGATCCTTTAGCCACAGAGAACTGCGCCAATCGGTATGACTTCCAATGCAAATCCACTTCTCCTTTCCGAAGAACAGCTTCCTGAATGCCGGTAGAGAGACGAACAGTGTCGGAAGGTAACACGACTTGAAGGGAAACACTCCTCAGTTGCAACTGCTGTATAAACAGTTTCCACCGAATGGGCTTAGAAGCTTTTTCTTTCGGTGTTTGAGCTGTGTCGTTCAAAGCTATTTTTATAGATGCGTCTTTCAATATCACCTTGGTTATAAATGCTTCTTCCCTACGAAGATCAATGAGGTCCGATCGGAGAAAAAGTTCACCTAATACTCCCCTAGCCTGCATTCCCTTAACTAAATTGGAAGAATTAAAGGAAACTTTGTTTAGGGTAACTTCGGACACTGGGATCTGTCCATGCATCAATCGCCACACACCCACGCCAACATCCAGTCTACCCGCAACCAATAAGGTATCTTTCGATGAAATAACCATTACTTTATGCACGGTCAAATTTAAAGGAAAAGTAAGTCTTATATTGTCAATAGAAATATTCATACCGGTAGAGTGGGAAGCATACACCATAATATGCTTCCTGAGTTCATTTTGAACAGGAGGAAGATAGAGTAATATAGAAAGTATTATCAAAAGAATCAATGGAGTCAGCAAGACTATACCTATTCCTTTCAGCCATTTTTTTGTGCGTTTATTCATGCTTAAGTAATGAATTATACAAAGTAAACACTTTCTTTCTGTATCTTGTTTACTTTATTGATTAATAATTCATACTAAAAACCTATATTTGCCCTTATAAATTAATTCTTAAAAATATAAAGCGATGTTATTATCAACGACAAACAGCATTGAAGGTAAAAGTATTTCTACCTACTACGGCATTGTTTCCGGAGAAACAATTATTGGTGCAAACGTTTTTAAAGATTTATTTGCAGGAATACGAGACATCATAGGCGGACGCTCAGGTTCTTATGAGAAAGTTCTACGCGAAGCAAAAGAAACAGCTCTGCAAGAAATGAGCGAACAAGCTCAAAGGATGGGAGCGAATGCGGTGATCGGTATAGATCTGGATTACGAAACGGTAGGAAGTAGCGGCAGCATGCTAATGGTTACTGCTTGTGGAACTGCTGTTTTCTATCAATAAGACAGTAAACTTCCCTTTTTTCACCTATTAAATGGATAGGGTTCTCATAAAAGGCTTTAATTATTTACTTATTCCTTGGCATGAGAGCTCTAAAGTAGTATTTTTGCACCTAAATGAATCAGTCCTCACATGAAAAAGCAACTACTGATTACACTAATAATCTTGTCAACGGGAACATTTTCCCGGGGATTCAGCCAAAACAAAAAAGAAAGAATGGAAAACCAGAAAGAAACAATGCTGTTGATACAAACAGACTTAGGTGACATTAAAGTGAAACTTTATAATGAAACCCCACAACACAGAGATAATTTTATCAAACTGGCCAAAAAAGGCTTTTATGATGGTACAATTTTCCACCGTGTGATTAAAGATTTTATGATTCAAGGTGGTGATCCTGAATCAAAAAACGCAGCAAAAGGTAAGTCACTTGGTTCGGGAGACACAGGTTACACTATTCCTGCGGAATTTGTTTACCCACAGTTCTTTCATAAAAAAGGAGTACTCTCCGCTGCCCGTCAGGGGGATGAGGTAAATCCTAAAAAAGCATCCAGCGGCTGCCAGTTCTACATCGTTACCGGAAAAGTTTACTCAGAAGGTCAGATTCTGAATATGGAACAACAGATGAACCACGGAAAGATAGAAGAAGTATTCAACTCATTAGTGAATCAAAATGCTGCCAAAATTAAAAAGTTGCGGTTAGACCGTGACAAGGACGGGCTTTATGAATTGCAGGAAGAACTGATTGCTGAGGCAAAAGTAAAGGCGGACGCACTTCCTGACTTTAAGTTTACTCCCGAACAAGTAAAAGCATACACCACTGTGGGCGGGACGCCCCATTTGGATAACCAATACACCGTATTTGGAGAGGTAGTGGAAGGAATAGAAGTGGTGGATACTATTCAAAAAGTAACGACTAACCGGGGAGATCGTCCTGAAGAAGATATAAAAATGAAAGTGATCGTACTGGAAATAAGATGATAGAAGTAAACAGACATATACTTGCGAACGGACTTCACCTGATACACTCTGAAGATGTAAGTACACAGATGGTGGCCGTTAATGTGCTCTATAACGTGGGAGCGAAGGATGAAGATGAGAATCATACGGGGTTTGCCCACCTCTTTGAACACTTGATGTTCGGAGGTTCGGTGAACATTCCCGATTATGATGGTCCGGTACAACTGGCCGGCGGGGAAAATAACGCATGGACCAACAATGATATCACTAACTATTACCTGGCACTACCGAAACAAAACGTGGAAACAGGATTTTGGTTGGAATCGGATCGTATGTTAAGTCTGGACTTTAATCAGAAGAGCTTGGATGTTCAGCGGCAAGTGGTGACGGAAGAGTTTAAACAGCGCAATTTGAATCAACCTTACGGAGACGTATCTCACCTGATGCGCCCATTAGCTTACAAGGTACATCCTTATCAATGGCCTACTATCGGCAAAGAACTGTCACATATCACCAATGCTACGCTGGAAGAAGTAAAAGATTTCTTTTTCCACTTCTATGCACCTAACAATGCCATACTGGCCGTTACTGGGAATATCTCGTTCAACGAAACAATCCGCTTGACAGAAAAGTGGTTTGGCCCTATCCCCGAACGCAAAATACGGGTGAGAAATCTTCCTCAAGAGCCTAAACAAATCACCGAAAGACGATTGGAAGTGGAGCGTGCCGTTCCTCTGGATTCCCTTTATATGGCTTTTCACATGAGCGAACGTATGCATCCGGATTACTATGCGTTTGATATTTTGTCCGATTTACTAAGCAATGGAAGTTCCAGCCGATTCATTCAACATCTGGTGAAAGATCGTCGAATATTTACTTCGGTTGATGCCTACATCTCTGGCAGTGTGGAGGCCGGCTTGTTTCAGGTAGCAGGCAAACCTGCTCCCGACGTTACTTTAGAGCAAGCGGAAGCTGCTATATGGGAAGAGTTGGAGGCACTCAAAAGTTCATCGGTGGAAGAACAAGAACTGGAGAAAGTAAAAAATAAATTCGAGTCGGAACAGATCTTCAATAATATAAACTATCTCAATGTAGCCACTAATCTGGCTTACTTTGAACTGATAAGTAAAGCGGAAAACTTAAATAACGAAGTGGATAACTATAGGACAGTAACCGCCAACAAGTTAAAAGAGGTAGCCTGCACTACTTTTGTTCATGAAAATTGTTCTACCCTTTATTATAGAGCGGAAAAGAAATCATGACGGGATTTTTTGAGACATACAAGGATCATTATAAGGCCCTGTTTCGTTTAGGAATTCCCATCGTAATAGGGCAGTTGGGCATCATTATTCTTGGCTTTGCCGACACATTGATGGTGGGACAACACAGTACCATTGAACTAGCTGCCGCTTCATTTGTAAATAATGTTTTTACTTTAGTAATTATTTTCAGTACCGGATTCTCTTATGGACTGACTCCCCTTGTGGGAAATCTTTTTGGCAAAGGAGACGCCCCTGGGGCCGGACGAGCATTAAAGAGTAGTCTCGCCGCCAATTTTCTGGTGGCACTGCTGCTCACCCTGATCATGTTTGCTCTCTACCTCAATGTTCATCGTCTGGGGCAACCGAAAGAATTACTTCCTCTGATTCGTCCTTACTTTATCGTTCTATTAATCTCCCTTGTGTTTGTGATGCTCTTCAATGCCTTTAAGCAGTTTGCCGATGGAATAACCGACACCCGTACTTCTATGTGGATTCTTTTAGGGGGAAATTTGCTCAATATTGTAGGGAATTACCTACTCATTTATGGTAAGTTTGGGTTCCCCGAGCTGGGATTATTGGGTGCGGGAATAAGTACACTTTTCTCCCGTATAGTAATGGTTGTGGTCTTTTGCTGCATTTTCCTCTACAGCAAACGGTATGTCCGCTACTTGTCGGGCTTTAAACTTCGAGGATTCTCTAAAACGGATTTTAAAAGACTCAACGAATTGGGATGGCCCGTTGCTGTACAAATGGGAATGGAAACCGCATCATTTACCTTCAGCACCATTATGGTAGGATGGTTGGGCAGCATTGCCTTGGCCTCTCATCAGGTAATGCTCACCATTTCGAGCTTTTGTTTCATGATTTATTATGGAATGGGAGCCGCCATTGCCGTGAGAGTGAGCAATTTTAAAGGGCAAAATGATCTACTGAACGTTCGCCGTTCCACCTATGCAGGCTTTCATATCATCTTACTGATGGCCCTACTTTCCTCGGCACTCATATTCCTTTTAAGAAAGGAACTTGGCGGACTATTTACAGACAGTGAAGAAGTGAGCCAAACAGTGATAACACTTGTCTTTCCCATGCTTTTATATCAACTGGGAGACGGTACACAAATTACTTTTGCCAATGCGTTACGGGGCATATCAAATGTGAAACCGATGATGTATATTGCTTTCGTAAGCTATTTTCTCATCTCACTTCCAGTAGGTTATTTTTTTGGATTTATTCTCCACTGGGGAACTAAAGGCGTATGGATGGCCTTTCCCTTTGGATTGACCAGCGCAGGAATCCTATTTTATTTGCAATTCCGAAAGAAAACAACAGGCTAAAACAAACCGTTATGCTAAAAAACTTCCTTTTCATCAAAACAAAAGTAGCCGTAGGATATGCACTTCTCCTATTGGTTCTGCTCTCCTCCTTCTACTTTATCTATCAGGAGTTTGGGAAACTGACGGCATCGGAAGAATATGAAAACGAATTGAGCCTTAAGCGTAAAGCTATCAACAACACCCTTTCTTGCCTTTACCAAGCAGAAAGCATAGGACAATCACTCAGCACAGGGCGATTGGAGGACTATCCTCTCTATGAAAAATCGATGAAAGAACTACTGGCGTCAGTAGATTCATTGAAAAAATTTTCTTCGGATTCCTTACAATCTCTGCGGATAGACAGCATCTTCCTGTTACTGCAACAAAAGGAAATGAACACAATCAGCTTACTAAAGACAATGAACTCGGCGAAAAACGACAAACTTTACCACCAGAACATTGAAAAAGTACTGAGACAACACGACTCACTATTGAAGCAACAGAAAGTGCAACGTAGACTTATTATGAAGCAGGATTCATTATTGAGCAAACGAAATAAAAAGACTATTTTTAAACGAATAGCAGAAGTTTTTGCTCCTGAAAAAGATGAATCGACAAAAATTCTTAAAACTTCCCGGGAACTATTATCGGACACCCTGCTGCAAGCCTACAATCCAGCGGATACAGTAGCCGGAATGTTTCATGACATCCAACGTGAAATAAAAGGTAAGCAGAAAAAAATTGAAGATCTGATGACAAGCAAGACTAGCCGATTGCGGGAAAACAGCTTGGTGCTGAATGGAAAAATCAATCAGCTAATCCGTAACTTTGAGCAAGAAGAAGTGAACAGTTCGCTAGACAAACTGGAACTTCAAAAAAATATAAAGCAACGCTCTATGCGAATTATTATTGGCATTGCCGGAATCTCAGTGATGCTCGCCGCTTGTTTCTTAATCATTATCTGGCGAGACCTCACCAACAGCAATCTCTATCGGCACGAACTGGAGATCGCCCGCCAACGAGCGGAAGATTTATTGAGGAGCAGAGAAAAAATGATGCTGACCATTACACATGATTTCAAAGCTCCGCTGGGATCTATCATGGGATACACCGACTTACTATCAAGGCTCACTACCCAAGAAAGGCAGATGTTTTACCTCAACAATATGAAAAGTTCGTCGGAACATCTACTTAGATTGGTGAATGACTTGCTGGATTTCCATCGGTTAGAATCCAATAAAATGGAACTCAACCAAATTCCCTTCAACCCTGTTCAGTTATTCAATGAGATCAAGACTAGTTTTGATCCATTAGCAGAAAAGAAAGGGCTGATTTTTCATTATGAAGTGGACAGCGCACTCAACGGCAACTTCTCCGGTGACCCACTACGTATCCGTCAGATAGCCAATAATCTACTTTCAAATGCCCTGAAGTTTACTCCGAAAGGAAGCATCACTTTGGCAATTACTCTGGATGAGCCCATCTTCCGGCTGGTTGTGTCCGACACCGGAAAGGGAATGAGCGAGGAAGATCAAAAGAAGATCTTTGAAGAATTCACTCGCCTACGTAGTGCGCAAGGAGAAGAAGGTTTTGGTCTGGGCCTAAGCATTGCCCAAAAATTGGTGGAGCTACTCAAAGGCACTATTGAAGTAACCAGCAATGAAGGCAGGGGAAGCACCTTTACCGTACGACTACCTATTCAACGAACAGTCAATACGGGGAATACACACTCTGAACCTTCGCCCGCTTCAAGTACTTTAAAACTTAAAACAATCCCCCTTCTATTGATAGACGATGATCGTATCCAACTGGAACTTACCGCTGCCATGCTAAAACAACAAGGCATCTCCGCCATCTGCTGTCAGTATCCGGAAGAACTTTTTGAATGGTTGAAGAAAGAGACTTTTACTCTCCTGCTGACCGACGTGCAAATGCCTGCTATCAATGGGTTTGAACTACTGAAGCAACTCCGGGAATCGGACAACCCGCAGGCACAAAACATTCCGATAATAGCCATCACCGCTCGGAGTGATATGGATGAACAAGAGTTTATCCGCAAAGGATTTACCGCCTGTCTGCACAAACCTTTTTCCATAACCCAATTGTTGGCCGTTATTTCCGGTCTGCCCGCCTCCAAAGTAAAAGAAGAGTTTCAAGTTTCCGACAATGAACGCCTCCTTTCTTCCAAAATAGACTTCTCAGCACTCACCGCTCTTTCCGAAGGAGATGCCAAAGCCTCAGCCACTATTCTCACCACCTTTGTGAAAGAGACCAACAAAAACCGGGATGCTCTTAGAAAAGCACTTCAATCTGCCGATATGAACGCTATTTCGGCTCTGTGTCACAAGTTGCTTCCGCTGTTTACCTTAATTCATGCAACCGATTGTCTGCCTCCTCTCTTTTGGCTGGAAGCTCATCGAGACAAAGATTTTTCCGAAGAAGTGAATGAAAAAACGACCTTTGTCCTTCAAGAGATTGAGACAATTCTGGTAGACGCAGAGAAACTTCTCAACTAACAGCCCGGGAACTCCTATTCCTTATTTTATTCCCTCTAAAGATATTCAAATAGTACTGTACAAAAAAATAATTTATTCTGTACAAAAGATTGCATTGTTCTGTACAGAACAATGCAATCTTTTGTACAGAAATTCATAAATTTATTTAAAGATATTCAATAATAGGTGCCTAATAGTAGTTAAAAGCATGATATAATTTTAAAAATATAGCTTTATTGTATTAAAATCTCCTATCTTTGCTACATTGAATAAGTGATCAAACGCATGAAATCCATTCTCATAGTTGAAGACGATATTACGTATGGCGTGATTTTAAAAACCTGGCTGGGGAAAAAAGGTTTCGAAGTAACCTCAGTAAGCAATGTGGGACGCGCTAAGAAACATCTCGAAAGTACACATACTGATCTGGTACTTTCTGATCTTCGTTTGCCCGATACCGACGGAATCTCTTTACTGGAATGGATGAATAGCCGTGGACAACTACTCCCCCTTATTATGATGACCGGATATGCAGATATACAGACAGCCGTGCAGTCCATTAAGCTTGGAGCGAAAGATTATATTGCCAAGCCAGTAAATCCTGATGAATTATTAAAGAAGATAGCCGAAGCATTAAAAAAACCTATAGAGGTTCCTTTGCAAATACCTCATGAGCCATCCACGGAAAA
This sequence comes from Bacteroidales bacterium, assembly GCA_015654535.1. Taxonomy (GTDB): domain Bacteria; phylum Bacteroidota; class Bacteroidia; order Bacteroidales; family Bacteroidaceae; genus Bacteroides. The sequence continues at coordinate 6,764 of JAATGU010000030.1, read as the reverse complement.
TAAAGAAGTAAAATGCTCGTCCCTCAATTTTCTGGAAGGAGAAAGTGACATAGCTAAGCAATTATACAGTTACATGCGATTGGTAGCTCCCACAAATATGTCAGTACTCATCATCGGTGCAAGTGGAACAGGTAAAGAATTGGTGGCACATCAGATTCATGAACAAAGCAAACGGGCAGGCAGGCCGTTCATTGCAATTGACTGTGGGGCTATTCCACGGGAACTGGCGGCATCCGAGTTCTTTGGTCACCTAAAAGGTTCCTTTACCGGAGCATTAACTGATAAGACCGGTGCTTTCGTTGCTGCCAATGGCGGAACTATCTTTCTGGATGAAATAGGAAATCTGAGTTATGAAATACAAGTTCAGCTTCTTAGGGCATTGCAGGAACGAAAAATCAAGCCTATCGGATCAAATAAAGAAACGGAGGTAGACATAAGACTAATCACGGCTACCAATGAAAACCTTGAGGCTGCGATTGAAAGAGGAACTTTCCGAGAGGATCTTTATCATCGTCTCAATGAATTCACACTGAAAATTCCGGATTTAAAAGAACGGCATGAGGATATATTGCTCTTTGCCAACTTCTTTCTCGATCAGGCCAACCATGAACTGGATAAAAAGATTATTGGCTTCGATGCCGAGACTACTTCTACTCTGCTCGCTTATCATTGGCCAGGAAATCTCAGACAGATGAAAAACATCATTAAGCGTGCCACACTTCTTGCGCAAGGAAACTTTATCACTTGTGCAGAACTGGACAGTGAGATTCTGGATTCTTTAGGTCAATCCACTGGTCAAACTCTTCATAATGAAGAAAATGAACGGGCACAGATTCTGAAAGCTCTGCAACAAACGGGAAATAATAAAAGCAAAGCAGCCATTCTACTAGGAATAGACCGAAAAACTTTATATAATAAGCTCAAACTTTATAATCTGGGATCCTATTTTTCAGAGTAGTGCGGAAAGCTCTTCCCGCCAGTCCACACCATTGATTGCCTGAAGAGTTTGCATTCCTAACTCTTGCGCCATTTTAATATTAGCCGGACCATCATCCACAAATAAGGTCTCTTGAGGTATCAATCCGGCATCATGGATCATATATTCAAAAATTCCCCGAGCAGGCTTTACTTGTTTTAATTCATACGACGCATAGATCCGATCAAAATAATCATCCAATGGTTTTCCCGCAGGCGTAAACTCCTCACTTCTTGCCCATCCCATAACATAGGGATTAGTGTTGCTCAGCAAATAGAGCTTGTACTTTTTACGCAGTTCCAGCAAATAGTCCAGCCGATAAGAAGGAATATCTACCATAAATCCTTTCCAGCCCTCGCGCACTTGTTCGTAGGTCAATTCTCTTCCCGCCTGCTCACTGAGTTTTACACGAAACTCTTCCGCAGTAAGTCGTCCATCTTCTACCTCCAGAAATAGTCCGGTCTGATGATAAGCATCCAACAGTTCATCGGCATTCGCCACTCCTATCTCCACAAACTTCCTTACTGCCGTCTCACGTGAGAGATTAACGATCACTCCTCCGAAATCAAATACGATACTCTTTATTTGCTCCATTTTCTATTTACGTCTTGACAATCTTTTTGCAAAAGTAGGCAAAAAAGATTTTCCTACCTTGCATACTGGGGAATAATTCCACACTTCCCCACAAATATTCCCCACTTTTCTACACTTTCCATGATAGAGATAAGATTGTAATTATCTGATAATCTATATAATAAATAACTTCCTCTTTTATGGCACGTACTTTGACCTTTAATTAGAAAGAGAATCAAACTGTTATTAGAGAAATTAAAAACTCAAGATTATGAAAAAGTTAGTATTATTTGTAGGAATGTTTATTTTAGTATGTAGTAGTTCAGTATTAGTATTCGCAGAAAATCCTACAAGCGGAAATCAAGCTAATCAAGAACATACAGTACAAGTAAAAGATACTGTAATTCCTAAGGACACAACTAAAGTGCCAAGTGACACAACTAAAGTGCCCACTATTATATTAAATAATTAAGTATCGGCATGCATTTTTCTTTAAATATCCGATCGAGCTACATAGTCGTAGCTCTTCGGGTATTTTTATGCCGTTCGCCATTTTGTTTGGCTACAATGAATGCATTCTCACAAGAGAGACTTATCTTTGCCAATAAAAAGAAAGATGGACAACGAAAAGAAACTCCCCGTACATTTCGCCCCCCTACAGGGTTTTACAGATGCCCCATACCGCAATGCGCACGAAACCCTCTTTGCGGGAATAGCTACTTATTACGCCCCTTTTGTGAGATTAGAAAAAGGGAACACCTTTCGCAACAAAGAAGTGCGGGAAATCACCTTGGCCAATAACTCAGTACATCACCTTATTCCCCAACTGATAGCCAGCACTCCTGATGAGCTAGAAAGAATCGCCACTCTTTTTCAAGAAAAAGGACATACTGAAGCAGATATTAATATGGGGTGTCCTTTCCCTATGCTGGCACGCCGCCATAAAGGTTCGGGCATTCTACCCTATCCTGAAGAAGTAGAACAGTTATTGCAAAGAATTTACCACTTCCACAATATAAAATTCTCGGTAAAGATGCGATTAGGTTGGGATAATCCACAGGAATGCTTAGCTCTGCTACCTTTACTCAACGAACTGCCACTGCAACATATTACATTGCATGCCCGCCTTGGAAAACAACAATATAAGGGTGAAACAGATTGGGATACCTTTGAAACTTTTTATCGTGAATGCAGACATCCGCTTGTGTATAATGGAGATATCACAACCCTCGATGGTTTAAATAAACTAACTAACCGATTCCCTAATCTGGCAGGAGTAATGATAGGTAGAGGATTACTGGCTAACCCTGCACTAGCACAGGAATATTTGCAAGGAGAGACTCTCTCCAAGCAAGAATTACACGAAAAAATAAGAGCATTTCACACTTCTCTACTAAACTTTTACGAAGCACACTTAGAGGGAAAAGCACAACTACTTTGTAAAATGAAAACTCTTTGGGAGTATCTCCTCCCCGATATGGATAGAAAAATAAAAAAGAAGATTCTAAAAAGCACAAAAATAGAGACTTATCGGGCTGCTGTAGGTGAAGGATTAAAGCTATAAAAGAAACGACAGTAACTAAAAAAGAGCCATTCATCGATTTTTATTCCGACGAACAACTCTTCATTTATATCTAAAGAAGATGCGTAATTTATCCAATCATCTCAAACCCATTCCATAAATTATCCACCGGAAGCGGAGCTTCTAATTCAATCAGTTCTTTTGAAACCGGGTGAATAAAAGAAACTCTGCGAGCATGAAGGCTAATGCTTCCATCAGGATTAGAACGAGCAAAACCATATTTTAAGTCCCCTTTTATAGGGCATCCTATTTTTGCCAATTGACAACGAATCTGATGATGTCTTCCGGTTTTTAAGTTAACTTGAAGAAGGTAGTAATTTTGAGAATGACCAATCAACTTATAGTCAAGAATGGCTTTCTTTGAATCCTTTACTTCCTTATCATAAGCATAACTCTTATTTTGCTTTTCGTTACGCACCAAGTAATGAACTAATTCTCCTTCTTTAGGTTCAGGGCAGTTCTTCACTATCGCCCAATATGTTTTTTTCACTTCTCCATTCTTGAACATTTCGTTCAAGCGAGGAAGTGCTTTTCCGGTTTTAGCAAATAGAACTAATCCGCTAACAGGACGGTCTAAGCGATGAACCACACCCAGAAAGACATTACCTGGTTTATTATATTTCTCCTTCAAGTATTGTTTTACAATCTCTGAAAGTGGGATATCTCCTGTTTTATCTCCCTGAACAATCTCAGAACTGGTCTTATTGACAATAATCAAATGGTTATCTTCGTAAACTACAGTCATTTTTATTCTTACATATTCATACCACCACAGCAGTGGATCACTTGTCCACTAACGTATGAAGACAAATCTGAAGCAAGGAAAGTAGCCACATTAGCCACATCTTCGGGAGTACCTCCACGACGTAAAGGAATTTGTTTAGCCCATTCAGCTCTTACTTCTTCGCTCAACGTAGCAGTCATATCTGTAATAATAAATCCTGGAGCAATGGCATTAGCACGGATTCCACGAGAACCCAACTCTTTAGCAATTGACTTAGCCAATCCAATCATTCCAGCTTTGGAAGCAGAATAGTTACACTGACCTGCATTACCAGAAACACCTACCACAGAAGCCATATTGATAATACTTCCTGCTCTTTGCTTCATCATTACCGGAGTAATGGCGTGAATAAAGTTGAAGGCCGACTTCAGGTTCACCGTAATCACCATATCCCATTGTTGTTCAGTCATGCGCATCATTAATCCATCACGAGTGATACCTGCATTATTCACCAAGATATCTACACGACCAAAGTCCTTTACTATCTCTGTAACCACCTTAGCAGTATCTTCAAAGTTCGCAGCGTTAGAAGCATAACCTTTGGCTTTTACGCCAAAAGCTTCAATTTCTTTTTCTGTATTTTTAGCATTTTCATCAATAACAAGGTCAGTGAACGCAATATTTGCTCCTTCAGAAGCATACTTCAAAGCAATAGCCTTACCAATGCCGCGAGCAGCCCCGGTTACAATTGCTATTTTTCCATCTAATAATCCCATACTAATTGTAAATTTAATCGTTTTATTTATTGATTGATCTGTTTTCTATGTAGTGCACCGAATACAATATCGGCTACATACTTTTTGCAGGTTTCAGCATCTAAGTTACGCCCTATATAGCCACGTATATAAGGTACTTCAATTCCTTTTACACAATAATGAATAATGCCAGCTGTCATATCCACATCACCAAAGTTGAACACTCCTTTCTCTTTACCTTCGGCCAATACACTTTTCAAGAGAATTAATTCTTTTGCATCAAACCTCTTACGTACTTTTTCCACACGCCAAATATCCCGAAAAAAATTTGCTTTTAAAGTTCCATTCCTATAAACAGCCTCTTTTATGGCATCCAGCCGTGTATAAATAAGCTCTAGTAATTTCAAATCCGGTGAAATATCTTTTTCTGAGACGCTCTTCATTATATCTGAAAGTATCTCCAATTCTGATTCAACAACCGCAGAATAAATCTCATCTTTACTTTTAAAATAAGTATAAAGTGTCCTACGCCCTTTTTTGGAAGCAAGGGCAATATCATTCATTGTAGTGTTCTCCACTCCCATTTTGGCAAAGAGCTGCCGAGCGACATCTACTAATTTTACTCTGGTTTTTGAAATAGTCATAGGCATATAACCTGCACAATATTGTTTTATTTGAGCAAAAGTAGTTCTTTTCTTCTTATTACACAAGGAAAAAAATATTTAATTAATAAAAAATATTATTCAATAAATACACTATTCATCTATATAACAAGGAATTATGTATATTATTAATTTATATTTTAAAAATAATTCTAAAATAATTTGTTTCGTAAACAAAAAACAGTACCTTTGCACTCAGAAAATATCGCGGAGTGGAGCAGTTGGTAGCTCGTTGGGCTCATAACCCAAAGGTCGTCTGTTCGAGTCAGGCCTCCGCAACTGAAAGAGTTTGAGAAATCAAGCTTTTTTTTGTCTCAACATTTCCCTACTTCTTCTTTATGTACCAGGGACGAATAAAAAAAGAGATAATCAATCCTGCCGATAAAGCTCCTAAAAAATCGGCTAAAAAATCAAACCAATCTCCTCCCCGATAGGTGGTACAGTAACTTTGCAAAAGTTCGATCACTCCTCCCAGGACAACCGGAAAGCCGAAAGCAATGCTCCACTCTCTCCGTCGTGAATACTGCCGATTACGCAAAAGTTCCACCCAAACAACACCCGAGAAGACGAAATACATCATAAAATGAACAACTTTATCGAAATTGGAAATCAAACTTAATCCGGTTGAAGGCGGACGAAAAAAAGAGAGATATACAACCACCAATAACAGCGTGATAGATAACGCATATTTTCTAATGAGATTAATCATAAACGAAAACTTTGACTGAAGGGACAAAAATAAGCAAGATTCTCTATATTTGCCCTTTTTCTTTCCTTTAATTATAATTACATTGATACAGGAGACTGTTAATTGGTGAAATCATGTGGAAAGACTTTTTTTATTTCTCCCGGCAGGAAAAACGGGGCATTATCGTATTGATCGTGCTCATCGGAATTGTAATTTTATCTAATTTCATATTCAAAAAGTATATCGACCAATCAGAGATACAAACGAATGATCCTCAAAGAGAAAAAGAATATGACCTGTTCATACAATCGCTAAAAGAGAAAAAGCGCGAAAAATATTCGCCCGGTTTCCACGCTTATCGCTCATCACAAACGCTTCATCCTTTTCCATTCGATCCCAACCAAGCCGATTCAACAATACTCATCAGCCTGGGGTTGCCTCATTGGATGGTACACAACCTGTTTCGCTACCGGCAGAAAGGAGGGAAGTTCCGCAAACCGGAAGATTTCAGGAAGCTATACGGATTGAAGCCGGAACAATATGAGCAATTGGCTCCCTACATTGTTATTCATGAACTGCCCGCTCCTCCCCGTCAAACAATTGATTTGTTTACCGCCTCAGCAAAAACAAACAAAGACTCCATCCCTCACCAACAAAAATACAGCGAAGGAACAATCCTCGATCTCAATCAAGCCGATACTACGGAACTAAAGATGATTCCGGGTATCGGCAGTTACATTGCCCGCCGGATAGTGGAATATCGTTCCCGGTTAGGTGGATATTACAGCGTAAAAAAGCTCAGTG
>JAATGU010000025.1 GCA_015654535.1 Bacteroidales bacterium | reverse complement strand
GATGCCCACAACTACCTTGTCCACAAAAGGCCGGTACGGTTCCATGATATCGTCAGCCAGACAATAAGCGTTGTACTGATTTTTGTGGAATATTCCCAGAGTAGGTAATAATCCGGAACTAACCAGTGAGCGGGCAACAATCGCTCTCAATATGGCATAACCATAATTCAAGAGGTTATTGGGAGGAGGCCCATATCTCTCCCTCCGGAATTCTAAAAAGTCGGGGAATACAGTTTTCCAATAGTATACTGCGGCCTGAGCTTCATGATTCTCCGGGTCTCCACTCTTGACCTCATTAGCCAGATTACGGATGTTTTTGGAGGGGATCTTTATTGTGTCCAGTAAGGCAGCTTGATTCATGAGCTTTGCAAATACAGTTTGCTGCCAAAGCTGTTTCTTTAGTGGCACAGATGCCTCTATTTGTGCCTGGAATTTCTGGCTTTGAAGAGTATTGCCATCCAAATTAAGCAAAAGACCAGTAGGATGATGGGTACTGTCGCAGGTAATAAAAGCAGCGTTGTTAGAAAGTAATTTTGAAATAACGGCTTGGGAAATAGTTATTTGTTGATGGTCTACAATCACCACACCTATATCTTCTATTGGCATGGTCTTTACTTCGCCTGTTTCAGTACTTTCAAAAATAAGCTGTTCGTTTGCCGTTTTAAGATAGGCTGGCGAACCAAAGTACAGCGTGCGTTTGATCATAGTAATAAGTATACATATTGTCAAACGATAATGTATGCCAATTTATTGAACGCCTTGCTCAAATTTTGGCAAACTGGCCGGACATTACGCCGGTTCGACATGCCCAAGCCGGCTTACTTTCAGTTTGATGCAATATTGCTTGACCATTCTCCCATCCAGAGCCCTTTCCAATTTATTGTTAGGGCCAAATTCCAGCTTATCTATTATGGCTTTAGACAAGGTTTGGGGAACAAAAAATGCTTGACCTTTATTCACACTCACCAATTTATATATCTTTCTAGCCATAGTCTGTCGATCCTTTAGCCAGTCTACGGTAAGAATATTCTCGTCCTCATCCGGCAGATACACTAAATCATTAGGGGATAGAAGAAAATGTTTAAATCCTTCCCTGTGCTCCACAAACATCTCATCACCGTTGGCCTTTGCATCCAACACATCCCTGAGTGGAATACTTTGATACTCCCGATTACCAGGATCATCAACCTTCTCATAAATAGCCATATATAGATTGGTGCCTGTGTCAGATTGTACGGCTTTCATATTAACTGGATATTTTTCTCCTATACTTTCGTATACGGAGACTTTACCAATCCTTTTTCCTAATACTTTGAATAAGGCTTCCAAACCTTCGCCTTCAAATGCAATAGATGGGCCGGTCTTACCGTCGATTTTGAATGACTCCAAATGCAAATGAAGCGCTGCCGCTAAATTTCGGTCCGGTAACCCATCGATCTTGTCGTGTGTAAAGTCCTTGCCAACCGATACTTTCTTAGTTGAAACGATATTTTTGGCAAAAACCGAAACAAGAGAATATTGCGCCTGGCTGCGATCTGAGATATTTTGTACCCTGCAATATTGTTCAAGTGCCTGTTCGAAGTTGCCGGAATTCTCAGCAATACATTCTAAGACCAAGGATCTGAGCTTTTCATCAGCAATCGTCTTTGGGATATAAAACGCCTTCCAAAGTTCAATTTTTTGCATTTTACGCTCGATATAATAATCAACGCTACTCAACTTCCTTTCGTAGTTAACAACTGGTTTATCATTCTTCAAAAAAGTCGCAGCTACCTTTAGATCATTATTAAATTCGCTAAGCCTGGCTTTGATATAGTTTCTTAAAACTGAATTGCAAATTCGATCCGGGTTTTTCAATGCTTTCGAAATATCCACATTTTCAAAGTGGAGGTCCATTATGCCAAAAGGCATCGGTGAAGAAATCGGCTTTCTAACATAACTAGACATTTTGCTCTTCTGCTCCTGCCATTCTTTTTCCAAACTACCATCGGCTTGAAGAACATATTTCAGATAGACATTTTTTCTTTTGCCGAACAAGTGTATCCTATTTTTAAAAGATACCACAATCCTCTCAAGCGCAACTACCGAATCCTTTACAAAGCCTTCCCAGGGATGTCGGAATCGATAAGTTCCCGGCTTATTTTTTCCCGACTGATCTATTAAATAGGCAAGCTCCTGTCGTAAATAATGATCCTTTTTTTGAGCGTTGAGTGTGTTGATATACTGAATATGACTACGGGTGGTGCATGCAATTACCAGTGCATCCAAAGCATGATGGCGATGATCGATCCGCTTTTCATACCCATCTAATTTGAGTATTTTTTTACCTGTTGGATTATCATTTTTCACCTCTTCAACATAGGTGATTAATTCTTTTTTTGTTATATCCTGCAGGCGTTCGAATCTCCAAACGACTGCTTCTTTCAATTTTTCACTTAATCCCCATCTCGTTTTGAGCTCATTGGTGATTGATCCATTTGTAGTTACAATAGGCGCAGAACTATTTTCCGCTATTGGACTTAGAAGTTCGTTAAGTTTTTTAGATATATACTTTGTGTCGTTGAGCTGTCTTTGTATAAAACCTTCCGGTACTTCTTCACTCAATAACAAACGCTTCTTCTTTCCGCTGAAATATCGGCTTACATGGACTTCGTATTCGGGCAAAGAAAAGAGCTTGTATCCTCTTACGGAGCCCTCTCTTAAATATTGGTATGCAGTTCGATTGTCCTTTTCGTCATTAAGATACGATTCAACCACAACCTTGTTTTCAAAAGAGTCGTCAAAATATCTTGATCTTGGTATAATATGATCTACCTGGTACTTGGTGGTAAAAAGGTCGGATATTGGAATGATACAGCCGCTATATGGCGACAAATGTTTTTGATCACACCAGAGTTTGTATTTCTGGATCTCGTCTTTAGTGGGTTCTGAAGGCCTTTTGAATCTGACCTCTTTAAAAGCTTCCCGGGCGATATCATCCGACTGACTTTCCCAAAGCTTTAATTTCTCGATATCTCCTAATGAATTGGGGTTTCCCCAGTTCAATTCCCGCAAGATAGATGCAATTCTTTCGTTTTCCCGGGCGTTGTCCGTCATGCGCTTATTTAGCTCCGATCTTTCGCTGGCATTCTTTTTTAACTCCCTGGCTAATTCAAGATGGATTTCGAAGGGTCGACCATAATGTTTCCAAATATCCTGCACAGTTTTTAAGGTTTCATTAATGACTTGCGTAACTATAGGATTTCGCAAGTCATTTGGCCCAAGCAGTTTAATCTGTTCAGGAGAATCAAAAAATGCCTTATCCTTTTCACTGTGAACGCCGTAAATCGCATAAGCCGCCATAGCGGTTTGTAACCCTTGAAAAGAGGATATATCGGATACTTTTAATTGTTGAAATAATTCACGTGTATGAATACTGATGCCTTCGTCATATTCTCCCGTTATGATCCTATCGATTCTGTTAAGGGTTTCCTGATCGACGGCCTCGCGATGCCAATATTTCCCGCTGCGCATAAGCGGAAGTAATTTATTAATTGCTTTAGTCGAAAGAGAAGCATATTGTTGTTTAAATGCAGGTGCTTTGGATATCGAGGTGGCAACTGTTTCGCTAAATCCAAAGAGATTCTTCCTTAGGGCGTTGGCAATATGCTCTTCCTGGTCGAGGGAATATAAAATTTGCCAGAGAAAATGATAAGTTTCTTTCTTTTCCAGTATTGCTATCACCTCTTTTTCTTCTAATCCTGCACGTTTTAATGCTTTTCTTAAAAGTGCTTTTGTCTCATTTCCAGGAAGCTCTTTTTCTTCATCACCTCTATAAAAGTTGATCAGGTATTTTTTTTCGTCCAGATTGCCTAACTGTCTAAGTATCTGCTTTTGCGAGACCTTTTCTTTTCCATCAAATAATTCAAACAGCCTTTCAAGTCCTTGCACATTGATAAACTGAGGGCTTACATCCCACTCCAAAACAAGTCGTCCACTGGAGTCTCTCATTTCTCGTTGAAGAACTTTTATATTATTTATCGTTTGCCAAATGCGGAATTCCTGAAAGGCAGGACTGCTGGCTGGTGCAACTTTAATGCCCTGCATTTTCCCATCTGAGTTTCTGTAGTTTTTTTTCTCATATCTACAGTCCGAAATACTGCTTTTTTGAGACTTTAAAGGACGTTGATAGTAGATGATATCATTAATAAACAGATGCTCAAGGCTATTATTTTTTAGTTCCTTAAGCTTTTCTTTATTATTGGGATAAAATTTCTCTGCTATAAGATCAATAACAGGTGAGTTCTTTAACTCTGCGTAGTGGATTGACTGGGTATGGAATATTTGCTTTAGTTCTGCCTCATAAAATTTCCTGTCGATAATATTTTCTTTTATACGATAGTCGTGGTTCTTTTGCAGCTCTTTTAGGAAATACTCTCCCGTAAAGAGATTTTTGGTGCTGATATCTTTTTCTAACGCCTCTTTAATTTTTTGCCAATCACTTTTGTCCGGCAGCCGGAAGTCATAACGCTCTGTCACTTTTTTTGTAGCAGGGATATAAGTTATCTCTAATTCCATTTCTCCTTTCCAGTCAGGAGGTGTTTTTCGCAGGATGTTACCTGATCTGCCATCCTGCAGATATATTTTGTATACGGTTCCTCCCTTTATCTGTTCTTCGGTATTTTCGACTCCAGTAACTACAACTACTTCGATCTGTTTTTCCCTTTTCTTTTTTCCATCGGTCTCCTCTTGGTCTTTTTCAGATTCACTGGCTTGGGTATTTGCTTTTCGATTACTTTTAAATCCGCGTCGTTGATTCATATGGTATAAAATTCTGGCCAACTCAGAAAGTTCTATTCTTTGGGTCAATGCCTTATAACGCAGATAATAGACTATCCAATCAGAAGATATACTTTCTGTCCCGAAAAACGATTTCATTTCATTTATTGACGATGCTGAAACAGGAAGTTGATGTCCGGCTTTAAAATCTGCGGGCAGCCAATTTAACATCTGCAGAGCCTGTATCAATCGTTGCCGCCTGAGCTTATAACGTTGTTGTAATCGGCGAGAGCCACGGGCTTGCCTACGGGTAGCGTTTTTCGACGCAGCCAAACCTTTTTCATAATTGCTAAGCAATTCTGCATCGGTGGGAAGAATACGGCTTCCCATGTCGATAATATTGCCGGAGAAGTTTTGGGCATCCCAATTGATAAGAGCCCATCCGATGGAGTTAGTACCAATGTCGAGGCCGAGGATTTTTTTCATATGCAGGTATAGGGGGACAAATGAAAGGCCTCTAAAGCTAAAAAAGTTACGGTTAACAGTAAAAATAAAAAAGAAATATATTTTTTATTTTTGTAACGTTTATCTACTTTTACTTTGAAGCAAATCACAATAAGGATTATTCCGAAGTGAAAACTTATACTTCAGTCCCGCAGAGATGCGGGATTGTTGTTTTAGTCTTTAAGACCCTGCAGAACTTCGCTTAGAAAGTGAAACAAGCTCCCTACCTCTACCTTTTTATCGAGCTGATAAGCCTCCCCTTCCGGCACGATCAAAAACCCCTTATCCAATTTCAAATCATCCATCACCGTATAAAACCCTTTCGAAAGCGAAGGATTCGAGGAAAACTTAATTTCTATTGCCATAACAGGCTTCAATCCATTCACAAGTAACAAATCGCATTCCGCCCCATTATG
>JAATGU010000019.1 GCA_015654535.1 Bacteroidales bacterium | reverse complement strand
GTACTCATTCAAATTTACTAAACTGTCCATTACAGATTCATTGCTGGAAGAAATGTAAGAATATCCTGCTTTAGCTATTGCCTGTCCATGGAGAGAAGGGTAATCAAACGTATTTCCTGCGATAACCATCTTTTCATAATTACCATAGCTCGCTCCAAAACCTGCTGCATCATCGTCCATCCAAGGAATACTTCGACGAAATTCATTTTGACTTCCTATATAATTTATATCTTGTTTGTCGGGAACGCCATGATCCAATGCATCATAAAAGCCGGCAATACCTTGTGATACAAAATCTGCGGGTCCACTTATCCGATCAAAGCCATTAACAATCAGAACTAATCCTTTCTCTGCTATAGCTCGGTAAGCTGATAATATTTCGGAAGGAAAACTCTCTCCTCCTTGGTTGACTGCTGTTATTTTATAGCTATACGGAACACCTGCTTTCTGAGTTAGAACACAAGAATTCTTATCTACCAATGTTCCATTATCAAAATCCGCATCCCCAACGCGAGTATAAACTATATATTTATCTGGCATTGCCGAGGGTTCAAGAGAATCAGCAACTGCTTTCCAATTTAGTTCTACCTTATTATCTTTTACAAAATGAAGGCTAAAATGATCTATAGGAAGAGGTTGAACTACATACTTTCTATTGCTCTGAGAGGACAAGAACTGAAGCATCCCCTTATAGATAGCGCGACTAACCGTAAAACGGAAACGCGGATCAAGTCCATAACGCATATCTGCAAAATTCTGATGAGAAAGAAGTTCCAGTAACATCGTAGGAACATTCGGTTTTTTTGCCTCTGAATAGGCTTGATTCCACATCCCTCGTCGGGTCCAATCCGGTTCATAACAACGCCTCACATCCTTCACAATCTGAGTCTGAATTAAATCGGCCAGATCACGAGAAGCATATCTGGATGTCCCGTTATTGAAAGCTCCGTCATTAGCTTCGGTGCAGAAAATTCCCAATGTACCTATGATAGAATCATTCTGAGTTGTCCCTGCATCAGAATGAAAAGCAAAAGCCATATCTACAGGAATATTAAGTCCAAATGCTTTGGGAGCAACAGAAGACCCTCCAGATATATAGTTAACCCAGTCACCCCTACATCTATAATCATCGGTATAATCATTTTCACCTTTACTTTGGCTATAAATACTTTCTGGGAATCCAGCCCATTGCAACCAGTAACGAGCAGCCTCGGTAAAACGTGGATAACCACTTTTTTGATATTCATAATGAATCACAGGCAATTGTCTCTTTATTGTTAGCGCAGTACTATCGGAGCTTTTCTTGTTGTCAGTAACCACTAAAGCATCATTCACTTTCCGTGCAATATTACCCATTCCTCCCCCTATTTTAACTGCATCAGCCGTCACAACATTATCTGCTTTTCGAGAAATATTACTTAATACTACCTTCATAGATTCCGACTGTCCTTCTTCAAAATTAAAGAATCCTAAAAAGATCCAAGTTCCACCACCCATCTTTTGGTTTACTTTAAAGCTCGTTGTTCCTCCTTTATGATAGACTGTATAAAGAGCATCATCAGCACTCTGAGGTAATGTTTTATAAGAAACATAGACCGCATATTTCCCTGCTTGAGGTATTTCAGGAATCCATTCAGCAAAACTTGGCTGGCCCTTGCGAACCGTTTTAATCTGTCGATAAGTACCCTCAGTAAAAGGATTTTCACTCTCTACATATTGTTCTTTTTTATGGGCAAAACCAGCAGAGTCACCTTTCTCCCAATTTCCTTTCGTCGCGTTTTTCTCTACATACAATGACTTTCCATTGTTTTTATCATTATCTACAATCACCTCATTAACCTGTACATCACGTTCTCTTGGCAATAACACATTTGCACCGGCATTCTCAAGCATTGGAACTAAATAAGGAAGTACGTAACTTTGCGTATATAAATCTTCTACAGTCTGAAAAATTCGGGCACGTTGCCATTCCCAACGATCCAGCTTTTGCTCAAAGTAAAATCCATGGCTTTGCCACAAAGCAATATGTTTATTTTGAAGTCCTTTATCCAATTTGTAAGGCAAAGAAAGACGAGTCACCAGTGGTCTATCCACTTTATTTGTAAAAGTAAGAGCTTTCTTGTTTACCTTGTTTCTCGTTGCTAGAGGAATCAGTTCTTCAATCAAATGATGATCTGTAATCAATTTCAATTTATATTTAGTCAATTCTGCCGGAAGCAAAGAACGAATTCCATCATAAATGCTTTTTACCTTTTCTTCTCTAAAAGGGATATAGGAACAATTTATGTTTGCATAAAGATTCAATACTTCCCCTCTTATCTGAACAGAGTCTATTTTTATCGTTCCAACTGAGAGGTCCATTTTTGCAACTGAAGTAAGATATACACCAATTTCAGCATTCACCTCTTTAGAAATTTCTTGCGAGTTCACCTGCTGAATAAAAAGGCAGGAACACAACAAACAAAATAAATGTAAGCGAATAGATTTCATAAGAATTATTTCTTTTTTCCTAATAATAAAAGACCTGTAAATGTGAACAGGGCATTCATTATCAAAAGTTCATAACTAAATACATAACCATTAAACCAAGCCTCCGAATTCTTTTGTAGAATAAAGCAAAGCACAGGAGATAAAATAGCAACTATAGGAACATACTTATCATGCACTTGCTTTTTAGTAAATACCCCAAATGCAAACATTCCAAGAATAGGGCCATAAGTGTAACTTGCCAGTATGTATACAGCATCAATAACGCTTGTATTATTTAATAAGTTAAATGCTAAAATAACCAACCCCATTAACACAGACATAGCGATATGGACTAATTTACGCACTTTTACAGTCTCCACTTCACCCTTTTTCTTAGTACCTCCTAAAATATCAACCGTAAAAGAGGTTGTTAAAGCAGTCAGGGCTGAACCTGCTGCAGAATAGGCTGCAGAAACAAGTCCCAATACAAATAGTAAACCGACAATCTGAGGAAAATAACCATGAGTAGCAATCATAGGGAAAAGTTCATCACTCTTTATCGGATTATTAATACCCGATTTTGCAGTAAAGACATAGAGGAGAACACCCAACATTAAAAACATTAAAATAATAAAGAACTGAAAAATACCACTGGTAATCATATTCTTCTGAGAGTCCTTGAAGTTTTTGCAACTCAAATTGCGCTGCATCATATCCTGATCAAGTCCAGTCATGGCAATCATAGTAAATATTCCCGCAAGAAACTGTTTAAAAAAATACCTTTTATCATTCACGTCATCAAAGAAAAACATCTTTGAATAGACATTATCCACAATAGTCCTCATCATTCCGTTAAAGTTCAGGTTTAATTCAGAAGCTATATAATAAATGCAAAGCAGCACCGAAGCTACTAAGCAAAATGTTTTTAACGAATCAGTCCAAATCAAGGACTTCACTCCTCCACGAAAAGTATAAAGCCAAACTAAAGAGACAGTAAAAACCACATTCAAAATAAATGGAAGATGTAGAGGTTGAAATACCAATAATTGCAAAACCACACAAACTAAGAACAAACGTACAGAAGCTCCAAGCATTTTGGATATAAAGAAAAACCAAGCACCTGTTTTATAAGAAGAAACTCCAAAACGAGTTTCTAAATATTCATAGATAGAGACTAAATTCATTTTATAAAAAAGTGGAATTAGTAGAAAAGCAATAATCAACTGCCCTATCACGAATCCTAAGACCATCTGAAGATAAGAAAAATTACTAACGGCCACCATTCCCGGAACAGATATGAATGTAACTCCAGATATACTTGATCCAATCATAGCAAAAGCAACCACATACCAAGGTGATTTTCTATTCCCTACAAAAAAGCCTTGATTATCAGCTTTCCTACCTGCAATATAAGATATGGCAAATAAGACAATAAAATAACAAATAATTGTTGATAGGACTAGGAATGGACTCATTTTTATTAATTTAGGTTACTCTAATAGCAGTAAAACAAGCTTTAACATATTTAATAAGAAAGTGATGTTTAATTGCATCACCTTCTTATCAAATCTCAAATCAAAATCAATTACCCCAACCAGGATTTTGCACCAATTTTGGGTTCAATGTAATTTGTCCTGTAGGAATAGCCAGGTAATAATGTTTGTTCTCATCAAATGTACGAGATGTTTGATAAGTAACAATATATCCAGCATCATTTACTATTATATTTGAACTGTGATTAGGATCTGTTTCCTTAATATTAGCTCCTACAAATAATTCCAGGTTATAAGTAGTATCAAGATACTTACCTTTTGCCCAACGCATTAAATCATCATAACGGAATCCATCCATCATTAATTCAACTCGTCTTTCACGTCTAATTTCCCAAATCATAGGGCTAACGTCTACATCACGCTTAGGGTCATTAATTGCTATATCTCCGTTTGTTCCAGAATATGGTAATCCACCTATGATTTTAAGTGGAGCAATACCTGCACGAGTCCTCAGTTTATTCACAGAAATATCTAAATCTGCCTGGGTAAGAGAACCTAATTCCACACATGCTTCAGCGTAATTCAGATATACCTCAGACAGCCAAAACAATGGTGCATCAGTTGTATTGTTAGGCGCTAGTCGGTCGGCACTACTTAAGTCTTCATTCACAAATTTGAAATCCTTGTAACCCGTTGTAGACGTTGTCCCTTTATAAGTATGATTCACATAACACAAACCATTATCAATAGTCTGACCTAAGCGGCCATCACGATCAGACAATACGTCTTCTATTCTCTTATCACCTTTGTATAAGGAAGATTGAGAAATAGGAAGACCATCTTTACAGACATAAGACTCAACAGCTCCTTTATTCAATCCGGCAATAGTAGAAGAACTTGTAAGGAATCCACTCATTCCATGAGTTATTATACCTGCCTGATATGATTTATACATTATAATCTCCGAGTTCTTAGATAAATCAAGAGAGTTATAAATAGAACGATAATTATCACAAAGCTTATAAGTGCTATTAATCAACTGAGCAGAAGATTCTTTTGCAGCTTGAAGATACTTCTCATAATCAGCAATTTTGTGATATTTCCTAAACGTTCCTTCAAACAAACAGACTCTTGATTTTAAAGCTAAAGCAACATCTCTGTTTACACGATCATCTCCTTGATTTGTATACATATTAACACATGCATAATTGAGATCTGCTAATACACTGTCCATTACAAGAGTTCTTGGATCACGAGCCTTATAAAGAATCTGGGCATCACTGACGTCTAAAGACTTATTAACCCATGGAACATCTCCATAATTCTTCACTTTATTAAAATATTCGTAAGCCCTAAAGAATCGGGCAACGCCAGTCCAATGAGCTTTAGCAGCATCTGACATCGGTACTTTATAAACTCTTTCCAATAGCACATTGGCCTTACGAATGGCATCCCAAGCCCAAGTTCCTGTATACACATCTTGATTTATCGTTTTATCAAACGTATAAGTACAGGCAGAGGCAGGTGCGTTTTTATCAAAATCAGAAAAACTTTCAGAGACCATATCGTCATTAAACTGCTTAAAGTAAAATCCTTTAGTTGAATTGCCATTACCATATCCCTCAAATTGATTATATAGGCTAAAAGCAAAAACACTAACGTTATTCTCGGAAGTCCATAAATTATCATCAGTAAACTGATCCAGTGGCTGTCTATCCAAGAAATCAGTACAGCTCATATTCATAAATGCTGCAGCTGCAAAAGTTAAAATATATCTTGTTTTCATATTCTTATTCATTTAAAAAGTTGCTTGAATACCAAATGAGTAGGTGCGTGAGAAAGGAGCTGTACGGCCGTAGCCACCAGAAGTGAGACCTTCCCCTGTATTGATTTCTGGATCAAGAGGCAATGCTCCCATATTATCAATTGTTAATAAATTCTCTCCACTAACATATATTCTAAACTTCTGCATGCAAACCTTCTTAGACAATGCTAGAGGAATTGTATAACCGAGTGTCAAATTCTTTAATCTCAAATAAGCCGCATTAACAAGATATTTAGACTGCGGATAAAAGTTATTTATACCTGAGTCAAGCCCACTAACACTACCTGTACCACTATTACCCGGGAATAATCTAGGATAAAAAGCATTTTGATTATCTTCTGTCCAGTAATCCAATTGATGATTCCACAAGACATCTGCTCGACTATAATATGGTATATAAACGTCACCCGGTAACCACAAATCGCGCTTTCCTACGCCTTGGAAAGTTATCTCAAAATCAAAGCCTTTATATTGAGCGCCTAATTTAAATGCATATTGATATCTTGGAGTAGAATTACCAATTCTCTTTAAATCTCCATGATCATCCAATGTTGATTTTCCCCAATCCAAAGCTCCATTTCCATTTAAATCAGCATATTTAATATCACCTGCGCCATATTGAAAATTACCTTTTTCCAGTTTTCCCTGATATGCTACGATATCTGCACGACTATCATTAGAATTCCAGTAACGATCAGTTACAAAGCCCCAGATTTCACCAATTTCTTTCCCCTCATAATTAGAATTCAGAATCTTTGTATCATTATCATATTTAGTCAATTCACTCTTATAATCAGATAAACTTGCTGTTGCATAAATACTCCAGTCCTTATTAAATCTATGATTGTAATCTAAAGCTATTTCCCAGCCACGAGTTCTCATTGTACCTGCATTCATTTTGGGCATTGTAGTACCAAATACATCTGGCAAAGTTTTACCAGGAGCCAACATATCACTTGTTGTACGTTGGAACCAATCTACACTAACACCAAGTTCATCATTAAAGAAACGAGCATCAATCCCTAGGTCTGCAGTAGTAATCGTTTCCCAAGTTAAAGAATTCGCTATTACACGAGGATTTCCTACGGTTGAAACTTTTTTCCCATTTTCAATCCAATAAGCATTGCCTGTAGTCATCACTGGAAGGAACTGGTAAATATCACCAAGTTCTGTTGAACTACCAACATCTTGATTACCTATTGAACCATAAGAAGCGCGAAGTTTCAAATTAGACAGATAAGGCTTAACCGGATCCATGAAAGATTCTTCAGAGATACGATAACCTACAGATGCAGAAGGGAAAAAGCCACATTGATCTTTAGTAGGGAAACGTGAAGATCCATCATAGCGACCATTTACCTCTAACAATAGCTTTCCTTTATAATCATAATTTCCACGAAAAAAGAAACCTGCAACAGCAGTTTCACGAGAAGCACTACCAGCGTCTTTCAAACCAGGCGCCAGTCCTATCTGGCCAAAATCAGACGACATCAATTGCTTTCCCTGTGCGTATACTTTTTTATACGAAGTGTATTCAGCATTAGTACCAGCCATTAATTTGATAGTATGTGCTTTTGCAAACATCTTATCATAAGTAAAATAGCCATTAAAGGCCCAGTTATCTTCTGTTATTTCTGTAAAATTAGTTTCATCTGTGCTCCCTCCAGGTGCATTGATGTAAGAGTATGGATTACCATTTGTCCAAAAGTTATATGCCATAGTAGTGCCACCTGTCTGATGGTCTGAATAACGTTTGGTACCATAAGTAAAATCTGTTTTAAAAGTTAACCCATCAATGATTTTTGCAGTAGCATTTACAGAATAACGATTAAGAATATCTCCCTTTTCGCAAGTATTAGCCTGTCTTAGAAATCCTGCACTATGACGAAATTCTTTTCCTTCATAAGTACCAAATGGAAAATATGCGCCCCAACGCATAAAATATTGATAGTAATTTTGATATGCATATGGATACTTGGTTTTTGTATCAACCAACATAACCTTTACTCCCAAATTCAACCAGTTAGTCACATCTGTATTCAAGGAAAGACTACCATTCAATTTACTATAATCATTTTCTTTCGCTTGCTTTAACCAACCCTCCTGAGAGGCATAGCCCATAGAAATATTATAAGTAGTCTTATTACTCGTGCCTGATACTGAAATATTATGATTCTGTTGGAATGTGCTTTTATTTAACATTTCATCGAATGGATTCCAGATACGATAGAAATAAGCCTGACCATCTATCATTTCCCAGTCTTCTCCATACACCATTTCGTTTCCTTTACGATTATTGGCGTATTTTTCTTTCCAAGTAGTAATACCTTTTATCAATTGAGGGAAATACATTCCAAATATTTCAGGATTAGCAATACCTGCTCTGTTATTTGCTAGTGTACCAGCCTCTAATTCCTTTATAGGATCAGAGTATTCAGGTAAATTCATACGATAATTCCAAGCCAGGTTATTGGAATACTGCACTTGAACTTTATCTTGTGTTCCTGCTCCTGTTTTAGTAATGATCAATACCACACCAAATGCAGCACGAGCACCATAAATTGAAGAAGAAGCAGCATCTTTCAATACCGAAATATAGCAATATCACTAGGATTTACTAAACTCAAGTCGGATATTTCAACGCCATCAAGCAATAATAACGGAGAACCAACACCATTTAAAGAACCCAAACCACGGATTTTAATATCCGGAGTTGTATTCAATTCACCAGAATTGAATGTTATAGTTAAGCCTGGAACCATCCCTTGCAAACCTTTTTGCATGTCAATAATTGGTTTACTACCAAAAACCTTCGCTACATCTACAGTACTTACTGCACCTGTCAGATTCTCTTTCTTCTGGGTCCCGTAGCCTACAACAACAACTTCATCCAATATTTCTGAGTTCTCTTTTAAAACAATATTAACAGTAACTTTACCACCAACTGCTACTTCTTGTTTTTTAAAACCAATGTAAGAAACGACTAAGGTAGCATTTGGTTTAACTTTCAAGCTAAAGTTCCCATTGATATCCGTAATCGCACCATTGTTTGATGTTCCTTTTTCAAGGATACTTGCGCCAATAACCGGTTCGCCCTTAGAATCGGTCACTACACCCTTTACACTAATAGATTGCTGCTGTTCACTGACTCCAGAAACAGTATTAGCAGTCCAAGTACCTGCGATAGCTTGTACGCTTCCCGCTGTGGAGAAAAAGAAAGCGATTGCTAACGCCGTGAGAAACTTCTTTGAAGAAGTTCCCTTAAATTGTTGTTTTTTATTCATAAAAGATCAATAATTTAAAGTTGAAAAAATGATTAAATTTCTATTTAAACTAATAATATAAAAACTACAGGTTTTCTGTATAGAAACGTTCTTATCCATAATGCACTAATATATTGAATAGGTTATTATAAAAATAGATCTATCGAAAAAATAAATATAATGGTGGTTTTTCACTTAAATAAAATAGTAATAGAGAATATAAAAAACGTAAGTAACGCTACAAATGTAGATCTTAATATTTAGGATTCAAAACAAAAATTCTATTATTTTTAATATCTTATTTACTTTTTTTGTTTTTTATATCAAAATAACACTATATCAGATAAAATAAAAACATTATAATGCAAAATAGGTCTATTCTCATTATTTATGTATTAGCAAATCATTTTTAAGTAACTCATCAACACGAACAATATCGTAATCTTTAGATTTAAGATCAATGATCATTTTATCCAAATAATTATAAAACTTATCAGTTCGTCTAGGATCAACTCCAATATGAAACAGCAATACGAAACCATTCAAAGAATGTTCCTGCTCATAGTTCATAATCTTTTGATAAATTTCATCAGAAGACCGATAGGAATCCATTTCCGGAATTGTATAATCAGCATTAGAAGATGTTCCAGGAGTAAAATTAATAAGTTGCGCTCCTAATTCTTTGCTCCAAGAGGATATATCTCCATTATACCATTCAAAAGAAGGAAGAAAATAAAGTTGTTGAGGCAAATTAATCCCGGCTTGAGTCATTGCCAGATAATTGTCTTTGAGATCTTTTTGAAAGACTCCGCGAGTAACCAATGTAGAATCTCTTTTTATCCAGTCGACATAAAGTATATGCTTGTTGGAATGAGGAGCCAGATAATGTCCGTCCTTTTGAAGCTGCTTAACCAATTTAGTATAAGAACGATAAAAATCTCCTGTCAGAAAGAAAGAAGCCTTTATTCCCTGCTTCTTTAAAGTCCGACGAATCGTTTGGGCTCCATCCGCAAATTCGTGTCCCGTAAAAACTAAAGCAATTTGTTTTTTTGAAGAATCACCTTGAATAATTCCTCCGAGAACTCGTTTGTTTGAGTCTTTAGGAAAAGCTTCCGAAGTTAGGTAAGCTAAATAATAACAAAGCGATGCTGTTCCGTCCATCGTTGGTTCATTGGTTGAATAATCTGCATAATCATCGTGATAAACAACTTTATCTGACTGGAAATCGGCATATTTATCTGTCCCTGACAGACGGACTCCTCTTAGATTATTAAAAATCGTAGTATATACGGGACCATCTACTAGCCCACCATCAATGGGGTAATGACCTAGTTGTGCAAATGCTGAATGTGGATAACGAGGATAATCTCCGTCAGAAGGTAGTCCTACAATCATGCACTTTCCCCACGGATTGCAACCAAACAACCAGTCACGCATAGCGGTTTCCATTTCTTGAAATTCAGTATTTCCTGTTAGCTTGCGATATAAATGACACTGAGTGATCAATGCAACTACAAGATTATTAGAACACCAGATAAATGGAATTCCATTCAAGAAAGCATCATTATCTGCACGTTCCCGCACGCGTTCAAGTCCAGTTTTTAAATCACGAAGAAACTCTTTATTGACCATAGAGTTCTCTTGAGATGCTAATTGATAATGTCCTAAGTTCACAAATGGATACCATTGATAATGTCGGGCTGAATCAGCACCCATCCAGGGAGTAACTGGTTCCATTCGACCATACTGAACAGCGTCTTTCAGATATTGCTTTTCCCCTGTAGACTTATAAATTTGAACAGCAGCTAGTTGCATATCGTCCGTCCAGTTATCTTCTTCATAAAAATAAGGAGAACGGCAAGGTGCAGTTTGGCAAACGCCTGGAAATTCCACACCTTTTTTATAAGCGTCTACAGCTTTTTCTTTCAACAGTTTTGCATATTCAGGATAATAAGTCACCAACATATCGGCCCCCAATGAATAAGCTGATGCAAATTTTCCTACAGTAGAAGCTAATCCTGTTGTTCTATTTTGGTTCTTAAATAATCCCTGTTTCTGACCCGTGCAATAATAAACAGGGCGATCTTTTCCACTCCCCCAACCATAATCCGCAGAATCTTCATTTGGTAACTTAAAGCCGATATGATCTCTATCGTCTGCTATTTGATTAAAGAAAGTATCCTTATCCGGGTTCATTCGAAGCAACCAATCCAGTCCCCACTTCGCCTCGTCAAGCACATCAGGAACGCCATTACTACCAAGGCTCCCATCGGCCTTAAAATTATCGGCAAAAACGCTAGGATACTGACTATACGCAAAAAGCATTTGATAAATTGCATTAGCTGAAGTAGTGACGTATTGAAGATAATCGGAAGCATCATGCCAGCCACCACGAGTATCTATTTTTTCTCCAGTCCGTGTTGGATGATAAATTATTCTTCCATCATAGCGATGGCAAGAGTCTTTTAAAAATGGATTATATCCACAACGTTGTTGGCGCATATATTTCAACGGCACTTCAACCGCCGAGGCATATACATCATTACTTACTTTAAATGCAGGAGATTCCGATTGACCTGCTTTAATATAGAAGCAACCGGATTGCTTGAAATCAGAAAAATTTAAGCGGCAGGTGTTGACAAAAGCTCCCTGAGCTCCTTTCGACTGGATCCTCTGACTATTATATACCACTTTTTGGGTCAAATCATTCACTATTTGAAATTCAGTGATACTATCAGATTGATTGCTTAACCATACAGCTACCTTAATATCATTCACCAAGTAACCTTTTTGATTAATCCTAATCCACTGCGCTGCGGAAACGGAGCAAAGAGCTAAGCTAAAAAGAAGTAATGTAATTGCTGCTTTCTTCATACATTTAAGCTAATATAGTAGAGGTTAACATATATTAAGCGCAAACATAGAGAATATATTTTTAATACCCTCTTGTTTTATACAAAAATATTGTATCTGATAATTAAATAAATAAAATATAAACATTCGAAAGTTAATTTAATGTTGAAGAACAGAAATAATTGATAATTCCCGAACAAGATCAATTCACGCATGGGTTGTATTCTTCTCTACTTTGACTAGAGAGAATATTTTTCATTTCATAGATTGATAAATTACCTCTTGTATGTTTGTACGTATATCCATTTTTGATAATTTATTATTCCATCTATCAGGATAAGTACGATTACTTAAAAAAACGTATACCAACCTATTGACTGGGTCTACCCAACAGCAAGTACCGGTAAAACCGGTATGACCATAAGTGGCATAAGGAGTGGAAGGACCACAAGGACTATACTTTGGATTTGAAGGAATGGGTTTGTCATAACCAAGACCTCGCCGTCCGCTGGCAGAGGTTGTAGTTGTGAAGAGTTTGCATGTTTCTTTGCTAAGGAAGCGTTTGCCCTCTATTTCTCCTCCATTAAGCAACATCTGATAAATCTTTGCCACATCATGAGCCGAAGCAAACAATCCCGCATTACCAGAGACTCCACCCATGAATGCGGCAGATTCATCGTGTACAAATCCCTGAATAATTTCACCACGTAAGAAATCATTCTTCACAGAAGGTACCACTTCTTCTTTTTTATGAGTGCGCAAAGGTAGATAAGCCAGATGAGAGAGCCTCATCGGGGCATAATATTCCTTATTCAAATATACATCCATCGGCGTTCCGGTAATTGTCTCTACGATTTCTTTCAGCAAGATAAAGTTAACACAACTATAGACATATTTCTTGGCATTCAATTGTGTACCGGCAATCAGCTGCATTGCTACCTCATGAAAATGTTTGTTCAAATAGAAGTCTTCCGCCACATGCAAGGTATATACATCAGAAGGCGTTTTGGAAGTCCAACCTTTTTTATATTTAAAAGAAGTGCAGGCATACGTACTTTCATCCACCTGAAGAGTATGCACCGAGTCTTTTTTTAACGTAAAGAAAGGAGGTACATAGCTATTTTCGTCAATGACCAGCTGATAAAAGAGAAGAGATGGCGGTAAACCTGATTCGTGAAATAACAATTCCGTGATTGTTAAATCCCCCTTATCTGTTCCTCGAAGAAAAGAAAGATATTTGGATACTTTATCAGTTAGATTGATCTTCCCTTCATCATAAAGTTTCATGATAGCAAGCAAAGTTCCAGTTGTTTTCGAAAGTGAAGCAAGATCATACATGCTGGTCGATTTGACTTTCTGAGTCTCTTCATACGTATAGTATCCAAAGTTCTTATCATAGATCGGCCTACCATCTTTCAAAATCAAAACCTGACATCCGGGAAAAGCTTTAGCCTCTATTCCTTTTTTTACAATCGAATCAATGCGAGCCAAAGCAGTGGAACTCATTCCGAGACCTCCCGAAGTGTTACAGAGGACAGGCAAATCTGCATCCACTGTGACTTTGGCAGAAAAAAAATCCTCTATCTGAGCCACCGCTGTTATTGTAAATAAAAAGGCCAGAATTATCAATATATGTTTTTTCATCATTTAAATATTAAATTCATGAGTCCATTCCAATAAAAATAAATCTCAAAAAAAGATGTTTTTACTAATTGATAATAGGATTCCATTTGGGGGAATCCTATTATTGTCAATTTTAGTAATACTTTATTTTATGAGGTTTATTCTTCTACATCCCACCAAACCGGATAGGACCAAATTGTATCGAGGGTAGCTTCAGGATTAGATGCTTTCAAATTATCAGCATTAAAACTTCTTTCAATTGAACATTGGGCCATACGTCGGAACCAATATCTCACATCGTTTTTATTCGTACCAATCATTTTTGTGCCAGCAGATTGACTAAATTCTTTAGGCCTGTCAAAATCAGGATAAACAACGCCAAAATCGCCTATATTACCTGCACTATAATTAAACCTACGCATATCATTCCAATTTTGTAGAGAATAAGAACATGCAATATATTTTTGCTGCATAATTTTAGCCATAGTCAGTTCATTTATTGATTGAGCAACAGCCGCACTATTTAAAAAATTATCTATCTGAACTGTCGGAATAAGACTTTTGCTTGTGTTATCTGTAGAAGAATATTGGCTCAACTTCACATTCATTAGCTCCATATGAGTTCGTATACCGGCTTTATAAGCTTCCAAAGCCCCGTTTTTATCACCTTTTCGAAATAAAACTTCAGCCTTAATAAAACACAATTCAGGATATGTCATTAAATGTCCAGGAGCATCTGGGCGGGTATAGTACGTTCCTGTAGACTGAATTCTTCCATCCGTTCCTCTATAGGTATCGTCATCATTAACCAATGTGTAATACATTGCCCCTTGTGATCTCAAATTCACATAGACAGAATCTCCCATACGGTCAGGACTTGTTGTATTAACAGTCCATTTATGCAACGTAGAATTATAAACTCCCAAAATAGGGCCGTTATTTAATCGAATATTACTATTGATCATGTCAACTCCTTTAGAGCGGACAAGCTTCAACTGGCCATTTATATTAAATTGAGCAGATGGAATCAATTTATCAGTACGAGGATCTTCTACTCCACTACCGCCTGTAAACGTATTTGTCAATAGATCAAGGTACCATTTTGTCGGCAAGAAATAAGTATTCATACCAATAGCATCATATAAAATCGAAGTTTTGAGAGGATCACTTATAAGCACATCAACTTCAGTGTCAGTAGTAAGATTATAATGAGTAATAACAGAACTTTCAGCATTAGATTGAGCAGCCTTATCCAATGCCGCTAAAATAGCATCCGGATCATAAAGTTTTGATTTTTTAGAAAGATTATTTAACCATCTTGCTTTCATTCCATAGGCAAGTTTTATCCATTTCTGAACATCTCCACCATTCCACCCATCACCAGCTGCTAACTTAGTAGCAGTAGCAGGCTGAGTCATTTCTAAGTATTTGATGGCTTCATCCAATTCTGCCAAACATCCATTAAAAACAGTTTCTCCACTATCATATTTAGGGCTTTTAGAATCGCCCAAAGCCTCTGTATAAGGTATTTCTCCATACCAGTCAACCATCACCATAAAGCCCATTGCATTTATCAACTTTGCAGCTCCAATATAGTTCCATGCTTCTTCTTGTTGTGCTTTTGCTACGATATCACTGACATTGGCGGCACAACCGACAAACCACATTTGGTAAGGAGTTGTCGTAGAACCAAGGATGGGATCCCATGCACAAAGTTGATTGTGCGAATTCGAATTACCTGAAATATAAGTTCTGGTTAATGTTCCTGCAATTAAGGAAGAGCGAAGTCCGGCGGTTTCATATGCATATTCAAAATAATGTTGCATACCAGCTAACCTAGAATCTACAGAGGCAACAGAATTACTTGCTGTATTAGGGTCTACATTGATATCAAGATAATCATTACATGAGCTCAGAACTAGCAGACCCAATAAAAATACTCCTATATATTTAATTCTTTTCATAATCATTCTTTTTAATTAGAAAACTGTTTTTTATTAGAACGTCAAATTAAGACCAAATGACATTCCAGCTGTTGATGGGACACTACAATAATCAATTCCTACAGAGCTGGAACCTACAACCCCTGACCCTGCAGCGCTTGTTTCAGGATCCAATCCTTTATAGTTTGTCCACAAAAAGAGATTTGTACCCGTAACAGTCGCGGTAAGACCCTTTATCACTTTTGTTTTTCTCAATAAAGCTACGGGAACATTATACGAAAGTGAAACAGAACGCAAACGCAGCCAATTAGTATTTGTCACATAGTTAGCCGATTCCTTTGGATAATAGGTCTGCCAATATTGTTGAATTAAATATTTACCGCTTTCCGCATTAGGATCTGATTGAACAACTTCATTAGTACCATTATAATACTTATCGGCATCAAAAGTAAAGACTTTCTTTTCAAACTCTCCCGTCGTAGGATTCTTTGAAACACCAGAGATACTTATCGAATTACGGTCTAAGCTCCTTTTACTCATGCCTGCATTGGTCATGTAATATTCTGTACCATTATAGATATCACCTCCAATACGGAAATCAAGCAAAAAGGACAAATTCCAATTTTTATATTGAAGATTGTTATTCAATCCACCCAACAATTTAGGTTCACGATTACCTACTTTATAAGTTGTCTGATTATCTGATGTAGGCATTCCTGTACCCCAATCAAGTATTACATTTCCATTAACATCTCTAGCCCATTTAGATCCGGAAATAGCCATAAAATCACCGTTATTGAATGAAGCCGCTTTCGCATTTCCAACTTGTACATCTGTGACGTATAGCACATCTACCCCAGGCAAAAGATTTTCAACTTTACCTCTATTCCCTGATAAGTTTAAGGTTGTTTCCCATTTAAAACTGTTTGTCAAAACAGGAGTTCCAGTGATTGATAATTCCATCCCTTTATTAAGGATATCGCCACCATTCGTTTTCAATAAGATATAACCGGTTGTCTGGCTTAAGCGAGGAGTCATGATCTGATTATAACTATTATTGGTATAATAAGTATAGTCAAATCCTAATCGCCCGTTAAACAAGCGGACCTCAAATCCAAGCTCGGTAGATTTTGTTTTTTCAGGAATTAAAAATGGATTACCTCTAGTATAAGAATTAGTCAGTCCTACGCCACCAAGATAATTACGT
Source organism: Bacteroidales bacterium (assembly GCA_015654535.1). Lineage (GTDB taxonomy): Bacteria > Bacteroidota > Bacteroidia > Bacteroidales > Bacteroidaceae > Bacteroides. The sequence continues at coordinate 8,142 of JAATGU010000019.1, read as the reverse complement.
GGATCCCATAAATAAGTATTTGTTGCATAAGGATCTGTATCCTTACCTACCCCAGCCCAAGATGCACGGACCTTACCGAAAGTTAATACATCATTTTTGGGAAGTAGCTCTGTAAAAACAAAACTTCCACTAACAGAAGGATAAAAATAACTTCTATTTTCTACCGGCAAAGTAGACGTCCAGTCATTACGTCCAGTAAAACTAATATAAACAAAATTCTTGTACGAAGCACGAAATTCTCCATATGCACCTATTAAGCGTTTTTTGCTATTCTCTTGTTGAAATCTTTTCTTTCCGTCAGGAATATTTCCAAAACTAAAAAAATTCGCAACCACAAAATCATACCCCAACCGTCTGACAACTTCAGAATTTGTTTCTTCCACGCTTTGCCCCAAAAGTAAGCTCAAATCAAAGTCTGAAATGGTTTTATGAAAATTAGTCATAAAGTTTGATGAAAGATAATCATAAGTTTGATCCGATTCAGACATCATTCCATTTTGATAATTTACTATTACTCCTGAACCAGGATAAATAAGAGCTTTTGATTTTGTTGTATAACGGTCAGTACCTAATTTATACATTACATCCATCCAACTAGCCACTTTATAGTTTAGATTAAAAGAACCTGTAAAACGATTCGTTTTGTCAGTCATTTTATCTTTATTAATAATCCAATATGGATTGTCAACATCATCTTCCATCTCTTGACGACCTTCAAACATACGATATCTTGATCCATCATCATTTAAATAATGTTTCATATCATCACTGGGAGAATATCCATAAACAGAAAGCATTGCTCCAGTTCCACCTGAGCCATATAGACCAGCACTTGTAAGTGTCTTATCTGTATTTGATGATGTATAAGCCGCACTAACTCCAACTGTAAGATTGCCATATTTTTGTTCGCCATTAAAGCGAAATGCATTCTTCTTGAAACCCGTTCCAGGAACAATACCTCCCTGATCAAAATTAGATCCTGAAAGGAAGAAAGTTCCATTCTTTGTTCCTCCTGAAACGCTTGCACTATTGTCAAAAATAACTGAATTATCAAAGAAATCAGAGATATTATCATATACTGTTTCTCCTGGCTGGAAAGTATCTCCCCAAGATTGAGTAGTATAATCATCAAAAAGGCCCACCTTATTATAGTTACCTCTTTTGTACTTACTTTGTCGTTCGGGCAATCTGTTTACCCAGTTCACACTCAATTTAGAGCTTAGATTGACACTTGTACGACCTTCTTGACCCTTCTTTGTTGTGATAACAATCGCACCAGCAGCAGCACGAGATCCATACAAAGCAGCAGCAGTAGGTCCTTTAAGAACTGATACATTTTCAACATCTTCAGGATTAATATCCATTACACGGTTACTATAGGTGGAGCTGGTGCGCTGAGCTCCGTCAAAGCCACTATTACCCCCAATGTTTGTTCCATTATCATAGATGATTCCATCTATTACAAATAGCGGTTGATTATCACGTTCAAGAGATGTACCTCCACGGAGCACAATACTTGCGCCAGCTCCTGCAGATCCTCCACTCTGAGTAACATTCACCCCAGCTATTTTACCATTTAATGAATTAATAACGTTCGTACTTTTATTCTTTAAAAGCTCATCGCTCTTAATATCCTGCACAGAATAGCCTAGTGCTTTCTTCTCTTTTTTAATTCCCAAAGCTGTAACGACAACTTCCTCCAGCATTTTAGTATCTTCTACCAATATAATAGTCAGTGTAATCGATGAACCCACATCAACAGTTTTAGTTTTGTACCCGATGCAAGAAACTAATAAAAATGCTTTCGAATCAACTTTTAATGAGAATTGTCCATTTACATCAGTTATCACACCATTTGTCGGATTACCTTTTTCCTGCACACTTGCACCAATAACGGCTTCTCCTTTTGCATCCGTCACTTTACCTTTTATAGTTGCAGACTGCAACTGTTCACTGACATTATAAGCATCATTCACAATCGGCACATTGGCCAAAACGGTGATTCTTCCCGTTGCTGAGAAGAAAAGAATGATTGCTAACGCTGAAAGAAATCTCTTTGAGGAACTTCCTCGAAACTGTAGATTTTTATTCATAAGAGATTAATAATTAGTTTATAATCAGATAAATAATAAACATTAAACACATACAATCATATTTAAGCGAAAAATTAGCGGCTTAGTTTAAAAAAGATAAATAAAAAGAATAACACGACAAATATAGAATTTAATATTTAGTATTCAAAACAAAAATTCTATTATTTTTAATATTTTATGTACTTTTTTGTTTCTATATCAAAATAATACTATATAAACTAAAATACAAACATTATAATATAAAAATAGCGATAATAATATCATATATATGCTAATTAGTCATTTTATGCTAACTTGTCAACAGAAGCTACTCCATAACTTTTAGATTTAAGAGTCTTAATCAACTTATACAAAATAATTATAAAACTTATCTGTTAGTTTAAGATCAACTCCAATATAAAACATTAACATAAAACCATTTAAGGCACACTCATGCCATAGTCCAAATGCAATTACGACTTTCCTCACAGGATTAAACTAATACAATAAAATTTAATATATATTAAGTAATAATATAGAAAAAACTTTTAAAAAGTAATCACTTCTATACTAAACTATTGTTTCTAATTATTAAATAAGAAAATACAAAGTTTAAGCTGTTAATTCAATGTTCTACAGCAGATAAGATCAACACTTTCTCTATTAGGAACAAGAAATACTAGTGAACTTATAAAGAAATATATAAAAGAAAATAAAGGCTAAAACAAATTGCATTCTTCTTGTACAAAACAATTAAATCAACTGTACAGAAGAATACAATACATTGTACAAGATAAATATATCTTTTGTACAAAAATAGAGTAATATATCCTTCCTCTTAACATATTTATGCCTACCTTTGTGGAGTACATAAAATGACAAAAGAATAGAAAAATGAGAGAGATAATTCTGAATATCGAAAAAGATGAACGTCTGTTGGATGCACTCAAGCGAAATGGAAAACAGATGTTGCCCACAAGGACTATTATCAACAAGACGCTCACTGGAATCGGGGCTACTTACTGCGAACTGATGTGTGAACGAAACTCGATTATTGTGGAACCTAATGTTCCGGTAATTGAGGGAAAAGTGAAGAAGCATAAGGGTAAGGTGTTAGGGGTATATGCCGGCATCACAGGGCAGAACATTGAGGAGTACTTGCAAAAACACAAGAGTAAGCGGAAAATTATGGTGACGCCGGAGAGTTTTCAACGATTAAAGGAGACGATGGAAGAATTGGGTATTGATCTATACTGCGAGTTTTTTTTGTTATTCGACGAATGTGAAAAATTAGTGCAGGATATCGATTTCCGGGAGGCAATAGAGGCTCCGATGAATGATTTCTTTCTATTTCACGACAAAGCCATGGTTTCGGCGACTCCTTTAATTGCAGCCGATCCACGATTTGAAGAACAAGGGTTCACTCTCTTGCGGCTAAATCCGAATTTCAATTTCAATAAGCAGATCAAATTGCTACCTACCAATAATATATCCGAGGCTTTCATGGAAGAATTGGAGTCTTACACGGGAAAGGTTTGTGTATTCTGCAATTCTATTGATACGTTTGAGTCTATCTTCTGCACTTTTCCACTGGAACTACAGAAGCAGGTAACTACTTTTTGTAGCGAGAACGCTATGGAGAAGCTGACATATATGCATTCTAAAAGTTTCACCCGAAAGGCAAGCAGCTTTATCGACAAACTATCGCGCATCAATTTCTTTACGGGCCGGTTTTATTCCGCGGTGGATATTGAAATCGATTGCAAACCCCACATCGTTATTATCTCGGATATGATGGGTGCACCTCAATCGGCCATTGATCCGGCTACGGAAACCATTCAAATAATGGGGCGTTTTCGCAACGGGGTGAAGAGTATCACACATATTAGTAGTATAAAGGAGGATCTGGAATATAGAACCGAGCAGGAAGCCAGATCTTATTTGGAAGGATCGTTCAATGCCATTAATACTATTAAGAAGCTCTACTCAGCTGCTAAAGGCGAGGGGGAAAAGGGCGCCTATCTGGCAGCGCTACTTGGGATTAGTGAAAATCGTTATCTGAACGGGAACGGAACAAAGAATGAGTATAAAATTGCCAACTATTATAATGAGCAGCGGGTAAAAGGACTCTATACTGATGCAAATCGGCTGCTAAACGCTTATAATTCTGTGCCAAACTTCACAGTGGACTATCAGCCAAAGAATTATCTATTCAGTGATGCCGACCGATTGGCTCGCCAACGGGCGAAGACCCGAAAATGGAAAGCAGAGGTTATTCTCCGGCAATTAGACAGAATGAACCATTTGCGTTACGCAGAAAATCCTCAGCAACGAAGTTACTACGAAAGACAGATCCGCCAGATCATCCAATCACCTTATGAACGAACGCTTTTTGACTGTTATCTATCTAAAGGTGCTGGCTATATACGCAGCATTAATTTCCGTGAGTCGACCATGCTTGGCGTACTGAAACAAAAAAGTGTCTATCAGTTAAAAAGCTGTCCGGCGATAACCCGGAGAATTCAAATGTTGATAGAGATAGGAAAGCAATATACCTTATCCGAAGTAAATGCGGTGCTGACGAATGTCTATAAGAAAAATGGCATCTCTGTAAATAAAAGAGTGTCTGCTTCTGAGCTGAATCGCTACTTCGTCACAAAAGTTGAACGTAGCAAGTACGAGCGTAAGATATTAATAATCAGCAAGAAGGGGAAATTATAGAAAACTGAAATAGACACCTTGAAAAAAGAAGAAACTTCAAGACGTTTTGGAGGGGGTAAGGAGGTACGACCTTCTGAAACTACTTGATAGAGGGGGTGACAAATTTTATACCGATACATATAAAAGAAGTATTTATAGCAAGTTTGTCACCATTCCTATATCACGTAAATATTTATCGCACTATAATTCAGGGATTCAGATTGAATACTTTATAAATAGTGTCTTCTATAACTTTAGGAAAATACTGATATTCTAATGCATGAACTTTCATCGCCACATCAGCGGGAGTATCCTGCGGAAGTACAGAACAAGTAGCCTGAAAGATAATATGGCCGGAATCATAGTGCTCATCTACAGAGTGAATAGTGATGCCGGAAGTTTTTTCACCATTGGCCACTACCGCTTCATGAACGCGATCTCCATACATTCCTTTACCTCCGTATTTAGGAAGAAGAGCCGGATGAATATTCACGATTTTATTAGGATACGCGCGCAAGAGCAAAACAGGAACCCGAAGAAGAAAGCCGGCAAGTACCACAAAATCAATCTCATATTTATTCAGCATCGAAAGAACATCTTCAGCTTTCTCAAAATCCACCTTTGTATAGGTTACAGAAGATATCTGATGCAACCTTGCGCGTTCTAATATATAAGCATCTGATTTATTTGATAAAATCAAGCAAACTTTAATCGACGAACTCTTTTGAAAATATTTAATTATATTTTCGGCGTTCGTACCTGAGCCAGAACCGAATATTGCTATTTTTATACTCATAAATAGGCCAATCTGTGCACACAATCGTGAAAAATGTGCAATCAATTGAATTTTGTTGGTTAAATATTTGCTCGAAACAATAAATATTCATTCCTTTGCAGCTGCAAATTTAAAAAAATAATTCAATTTATTAATTAAAAACTTAAAGTTATGTCTGAAATTGCAGAAAGAGTAAAAGCGATTATCGTTGATAAATTAGGCGTTGAAGAATCTGAAGTTACTACAGAAGCAAGCTTCACCAATGATTTAGGAGCAGATTCACTTGATACTGTAGAACTTATCATGGAATTCGAAAAAGAATTCTCTATTTCTATTCCTGATGATCAAGCAGAAAAAATCGCTACTGTAGGTGACGCTGTAACATACATTGAAGCTGCTAAAGCGTAATATCTGATTTCATCATATGGAATTAAAAAGAGTTGTAGTAACAGGTCTTGGGGCCCTTACTCCTATTGGTAACAGTGTACCCGAATTTTGGGAAAATCTGATTAACGGTGTGAGCGGGGCAGGGCCAATTACTCATTTTGATACGTCACTGTTTAAAACTCAGTTTGCGTGCGAGGTAAAAGGTTTTGAAGCAACCGATTACATTGACCGTAAAGATGCAAGAAAGATGGACCCTTACACACAGTATGCAGTTGCTGTGGCTCAACAAGCCGTAAAGGATTCTGAACTTGATCTTGAAAAGGAGAATTTAGATAGAATAGGTGTGATCTTCGGTGCTGGGATTGGTGGCATACAAACTTTCGAAGAGGAAGTTGAAAATTATGCGATTAACAAGGCCAATGGACCAAAGTTCAGTCCTTTCTTTATACCTAAAATGATTTCGGACATTGCAGCTGGACAAATTTCGATTATCTATGGCTTCCATGGTCCGAATTTTGCAACCGTTTCTGCTTGTGCCACTTCTTCTAACGCCATTGCCGATGCATTTAACTATATCCGTCTGGGTAAAGCTAATGCAATTGTAACCGGTGGTTCTGAAGCAGCGATTACAGAAGCAGGAGTCGGAGGATTTAATGCAATGCACGCTTTGTCTACCCGCAATGAAAATGCAAAAGGAGCTTCCCGTCCATTCAGTGCAAGCCGAGATGGTTTTATTATGGGTGAAGGTGGCGGATGTATGGTTCTGGAAGAGCTGGAACATGCAAAAGCACGTGGTGCAAAAATATATGCTGAAGTTGCCGGAGCAGGTCTTTCTGCAGATGCATATCACTTGACAGCTTCACATCCCGAAGGCTTAGGAGCTAAGCTCGTAATGAGAAATGCTCTGGAAGATGCGGAACTAAAACCGGAAGACGTTGATTACGTCAATGTTCATGGAACATCTACTCCAGTGGGAGATATCTCAGAGACAAAAGCTATTAAAGATGTTTTTGGTGAACATGCTTACAAGCTTAATATCAGTTCCACTAAGTCTATGACCGGTCACCTCCTTGGTGCCGCTGGTGCTGTAGAAGCAATTGCAAGTGTGTTGGCTATAAAGTACGGGATCATTCCTCCTACTATCAACCATGAAGAAGGAGACAATGATGAAAATATTGATTATAATCTGAACTTTACTTTCAATAAGGCTCAAAAGCGTGAAGTGAATGTAGCACTCTCTAATACCTTTGGTTTTGGTGGACATAATGCATGTATTATCTTTAAAAAATACGCCGAATAAAATCGTGTTATATAATACAATAGATAAAATAAGGCTCTTCTTCCGTAAGGATAAAGAGTCTTATTTTCGTTTTTATCAGATATTGGGATTCTACCCACGAAAGATCCAACTCTACGAGCAGGCTGTACTTCACAAATCGTCTTCTGTAAAGTCTGAAAAAGGGAAGTTGCTCAATAACGAACGATTGGAATTTCTTGGTGATGCGATACTTGATGCCATTGTAGCCGATATTGTTTACCTAGAATTTGAGGGAAAAAAAGAAGGTTTTCTAACGAATACCCGATCTAAAATTGTGCAACGGGAAACCCTTAATAAACTCGCGGTAGAAATAGGACTTGATAAAATGATAAAGTACTCCACCCGCACTTCTTCCCATAATAGTTACATGTATGGCAATGCTTTTGAAGCATTGGTAGGAGCGATCTATTTGGATCGGGGTTATGAAGTCTGTAAGCATTTTATGGAAGATAAAATAATAAAACGCTTTATTAATTTGGAAAAAGTGGCTCACAAAGAGGTGAACTTCAAATCAAAACTGATTGAATGGACTCAAAAGAATAAAGTTTCGGTTTCTTTCGATTTAATAGAGCAATTTTTTGATAAAGAATCAAATCCTATTTTTCAGTCGGAAATACTAATAGAAGGCCTTTCTGCCGGAACGGGAATTGGTTATTCCAAAAAAGAGTCTCAACAAAATGGAGCTAAAATGGCATTAAAAAAGATCAAAACTTCACCAAATTTTCTAGAAGAAGTATTTGAAGCAGTAAAGAATAATGCAAACACACTAGTTACCACTAAAGAAGAGATACCTGAAGAAGAGAAAGAAGCACAAGAAAAACTGGGAATGAATATTGGTTCGGAAATACTTGGCTAAGATTATACAGGGGTTCTGAAGGTTTTTGTTAGCC
>JAATGU010000036.1 GCA_015654535.1 Bacteroidales bacterium | reverse complement strand
CGTGCGGGGTGAATACGGCCATCAGTTACCAACTGGTGAAGAGCTAAGCGAGCTATTTCACGGCGAACCGGATCAAAAGCCGATAATACAATTGCTTCAGGAGTATCGTCCACTACAATTTCCACACCTGTGGCAGCTTCAAGGGCACGAATATTGCGACCCTCACGACCAATAATACGTCCTTTTATCTCATCACTTTCAATGTGGAATACTGTGACTGAATTCTCTATGGCTGTTTCAGTGGCTACTCTTTGGATAGACTGAATTACGATTCTTTTTGCTTCTTTATTTGCTGTAAGTTTGGCATCGTCCATGATGTCATTAATGAAAGAAGATGCTTGCGTTTTAGCTTCCTCCTTTAGTGACTCTACCAAGCGTTCTTTTGCTTCTTCGGCAGAAAGTCCGGAAAGAGTTTCCAATTTCTCTCTTTCCTGATGTTGGAGTTTATCCAGCTCTTCTTTTTTCTTATCCACAATCCCCAGTTGTGCTTCAAGATTCTCTTTTACCGCTTCTGCTTCCGTCTTCTTCCGCTGAACTTCTTCTTGTTTCTGGTTGATAACAAGTTCGCGTTGTTTCAGCTTATTTTCTGCCTGTTGAATTCTTTGGTTGCGGATAGCAACCTCTTTTTCCAGATCTGCTTTTTTATTAAGAAACTTTTCTTTTACTTCCAGAAGTTTGTTCTTTTTGATCACCTCTGCTTCTATCTGTGCTCCTTTAAGGGTACTTTCATATTTCGTTTTCAGAATGTATCTAAACAAAACATAAGAAAGTGAACTACCTACGATAAAGCATACAATTGCTGCTATTATTGCGTCCATTATAACTAATTTGTTAATAAATAAAAACGCACTACTTATACACGGAAGATTCTATCTTTCCGGGCATTAGTAGTGCGGGGTTAATATTCTCAAAACTGATAGTTTGATTTTGGCTTTTACTCTTTTCTGAAGTGTTCTTCCAATTCTTGTGTCAGTTCTTCAATTTTATTAGTAAAAGGTAATGTATCATTCTTTTCTTCCAATTTCAAACTATTACAAGCAAAATTGAAAGCAACCATTGCCAGAAAATCTTTCGGGCTGTATGCTCTGGCTCCCGGAATACCGGATGGCTTATACATGGAACGATACACGTTCATTCTATCATTTACCTGCTTTGCAGCTTTCCTAAACAACTCTTCCTCTTCGCGATTAATAGTCATTGTATAGGTCTCGTCTGCTATTAGCAGGTTTATCTTTATTTTATCGTTCATACATCTTTTATTATTTGGCTATTATTCATTTAATAAAGCGATGCATTTGTCGACTTCCCGCACTAATTTTGACAACCTTTGTTTGGTATCTTTTACCTCGTTGTCATTTAGGCTTATCGCCTTTGCTATTTTTAAATTGGCATATACGGCTTCTAGTCCTTTATAGTCAATTTGCAACCTTGCTACTTCTTCTTCTTTCTGAGCTAGAAGTTGCTTCATTTCTGTATTCTCACGCTTTAATTCATCATGTAAATACATCAAATGCCTCAGTCTTGCTTCAAAGGTGCTTAATAACTTTTTATCTTCCTCTGTCATTTCTATGCCAAATTGTACACAAAAATACAATTAAGTATGAAACTACAAAAATATTTCCATGAAAATTACTAATTTTTGCTTAAAATAGTTTCAAAAGAGCTCTTCTTTTCTTTTAAATTGATATTCTTTCAGGCAAACTGAATATATTCTCACATAGTTGGTTTACAAAAGAAACTATTTTATACTTGCAAAGAGTTTAAGATGTTTTTTTATCTTTGTCGCATCAAATAAAAAGAGATGCTGAAAGTATTGATAACCTATGCGGTTAATGATGAACTGATTATAGTGAACCTCACCGATTGTGAGGTAAAATACCTACGTACAGGTATAGGGAAAGTGAAAGCTACCATCCGATTGATGGATGCTTTGGTGCAGGAACGTCCGGATGTGGTGATTAACATGGGAACCGCAGGGACGGTTGTCCATCAGGTAGGTGATTTGTTTGTTTGCCGTCATTTTATTGACAGGGATCTTCAGAAGGTGGATTGTCTGGATTTGCAGTACGAGACAGATTCCTCTGCTTTACTTCATGAGAAGGGATATTGCCGTGACTGGGGGCGTGAAGGAGTGTGCAACACCGGAGATAGTTTCCTCACCGAAACAGCAGATTCACACGGTGATGTGTTCGATATGGAAGCTTATCCACAGGCACAAGTTTGTCACATGAAGCAGATCCCTTTTATCGCAATAAAGTACGTAACAGATAAAATTGGTGAAAATTCTATTCAACACTGGGAAGATAAGTTGGCTGATGCCCGAAAAGGGCTGTTCGATTTTTTAAATAACAAGCCGTTGATTTAATTACCACAATGCATAAGTTATGGCTTATGATAGCATTGATAAAACCGGAGGCATCTAAATTTCTTTCAGTATCGATGGCCTTTGTATGCCCGTATACCCAAGTTGTAAAAGAAGCTGTTAGGTTACTTCCAGTTGATGTTTTTTTAGTGATCAGGTGGGTTTTGAGATAAAAAACGTTTATTTTAGTAGTGTTTATTGCATTTATGAGATTGATTTGGATGAAATGGAGCATAGAGGCAACCTTTTTTTAGGACTGTATTATTCTCCTGATAATGAGTAAGTAATAGTCAATTCCAAACGCTTTTTTAAATTTGGGCGCGGAGGATGCGTAGGGTGCGGAGGTGTTTTCTTAAACCCTATACTATAGATACTATTATATAAATCATATCTATCTATATTAGTATATAAAGTCTAAGAAAAACCCTACGCACCCTACGCGCCTGTCACCAGTTTCGATTCCTTTGTTGCTTTTTCCTACTATTTTTTTTTAGTCCTGCTAAAAGTATGTCTGGACTTTTTGTTCAATATGTCTGGACTCTTTGGGGGAAATGTCTGGACATCTCTTTTTCTCGCAGGAAAAAAACAAAAGTCATTTTTTTTTGTTTTTGATAGAATAGAGTGAGCTCGTAGTAAACGACGTTTGTATTATATCTTGCTGTTCCACCTTAAACAGTCCGTGTTATGGAAATACTATTTGCTATTGTTCCAGTATTGCTTCTCATTGTGTTGATGGCAATATTAAAAATGTCTGGTGATAAAAGTAGTGTGATTTCTCTAATCGTCACCATTCTCATCGCATTATTAGCTTTTCATACTAAAGTTGATACTGTTTTTTTCTCTTTTATATATGGGGCATTGAAAGCTATTTCGCCGATATTAATTATTATCGTAATGGCTATCTTTAGTTATAATGTGTTGCTCCACACACAAAAGATGGAGATTATTAAAAAACAGTTTACTTCCATTTCTTCCGATAAATGTGTTCAGGTATTACTTCTTACCTGGGGTTTTGGAGGACTGTTGGAAGCTATGGCGGGTTTTGGCACAGCTGTCGCTATCCCTGCTGCCATTCTGATTAGTCTGGGATTTAAGCCCATCTTCTCGGCTGTGGTTAGTTTGATAGCCAATAGCGTAGCAACTGCTTTTGGAGCCATTGGTACTCCTGTGCTGGTGCTTGCTAAAGAGACAGGTTTGAACATCCTTCATTTAAGTACCAATGTGGTATTACAACTTTCTGTGCTGATGTTTCTTATTCCTCTAATTATACTTTTTCTCACAGACTCCAAATTAAAGTCGCTTCCGCGCAATCTTTTCTTAGCGTTGCTGGTAGGAGGAACTTCTTTTGTGGGGCAGTTTGTGGCAGCTCGTTACATGGGAGCTGAGTCTCCCGCCATTATAGGGAGTCTTCTTTCTATTATTGTAATTGTGGCTTACGGCAAACTAACGGCATCGAAAAGTGAAAAAAAGGATAAGTCAATACTAACGTTGAAGCAGATTGCCAATGCGTGGAGCATCTATCTCCTGATCCTTCTCTTGATAGTGATGAGCAGTCCTTTATTTCCTCCTATCCGGGAAGTGTTAAGTTCTTATTTTGTCACTACAATATCATTGCCTGTTCATCCAGATAAAAATACGATCTATACTATTTCTTGGCTGACACATGCCGGTGTATTACTTTTTATCGGTACATTTGTTGGCGGACTCATTCAAGGAGCTACCGTAAAAGGATTGCTTATGGTGCTGAGACGTACAGTGATTCAGCTTAAAAAAACATTTATTACCGTGATTTCCTTGGTTGCTTTATCCACCATCATGGATTCTTCGGGCATGATTGCAGTGATCGCAACAGCTTTAGCTGCTGCAACAGGTACGTTATATCCACTCTTTGCCCCGTTGATAGGCTGTTTAGGAACTTTTATAACAGGAAGTGATACTTCGTCTAATATACTTTTTGGCAAGCTTCAGGCCACCGTGGCAGGAAAGATATCAGTCAGCCCCGAATGGCTCTCGGCAGCCAATACGGTAGGGGCAACGGGTGGCAAAATTATTTCTCCGCAAAGCATTGCTATTGCTACCTCCGCCTGCAACCAACAAGGTAAGGAGGGCGAAATATTAAAATCAGCTTTCCCTTATGCTTTAATGTATGTGGTGATTACCGGAATATTAGTATATATTTTCAGTTAAATGAATTCATATTTATAGATTATAAAAAGAAATAGAAAATGAGTAAGATTGGTTTATTTATCCCTTGCTATATCAATGCAATTTACCCGGAAGTAGGAGTGGCATCTTATAAATTGCTAAAAAGTTTTGGGCTCGAAGTAGATTATCCGTTAGATCAAACTTGTTGTGGACAACCAATGGCAAACGGAGGTTTTGAAGATGAGGCTTTTAATCTGGCTAAACGCTTTGATGCTTTGTTTGAACAATACGACTACATTGTGGGGCCATCGGCTAGCTGCGTGGTTTTTGTGAAGGATAATCACCCTCAGATATTAGAGAAGCAGCATCATAAATGCACCAGCTCGGGTAAAATTTATGATATTTGTGAATTCATTCATGATGTGGTAAAGCCTACCCAACTAAAAGCAAAATTTCCACATAAAGTAAGTATCCACAATAGTTGTCATGGCGTGCGTGAACTTCATCTTTCTTCTTCCAGTGAGTTGAATGTGCCTTACTATTCCAAACTCAGGGACTTACTTTCCATGGTAGAAGGAATTGAAATATTTGAGCCTAAACATGTAGATGAATGCTGTGGCTTTGGTGGGATGTTTTCCATAGAAGAACCTGAAGTGTCTGTCAGCATGGGGCAAGATAAGGTTAAAGATCATCTTTCCACTGGAGCGGAATACATTACAGGAGCTGACAGCTCGTGCTTGATGCACATGGACGGGGTAATAAAGCGGGAGAAGCTTCCCATTAAAACAATTCACGTAGTAGAAATATTAGCTTCGCAATTATGAGTACTAAACATTCAATAGCAGCTGCTAAATTTGTAGCAAACAAAGCGCAGGAAACTTGGCACAATGAAACTCTTTGGATGGTTCGTGCCAAGCGAGATAAAGTGAGTAAAGAAATTCCCGAATGGGAAAAGTTAAGAGATCTGGCATGTAATATTAAACTTTATTCTAACAGTCATCTGGAACAGCTCTTACAAGAGTTTGAAAAGAATGCCACTACCAATGGTGCGATTGTTCATTGGGCAAAAGACGCGGAAGAACATAATCAGATCTTGTATAATATTCTTAAAGAGCATAATGTTCATCATTTTGTTAAAAGCAAATCTATGTTGGCCGAAGAGTGTAATTTGAATCCATACCTCATCAGCAAAGGACTTGAAGTAGTGGAGACCGACTTAGGTGAACGTATTCTTCAGTTAATGGACAAAGCGCCTAGTCACATTGTTCTTCCGGCTATTCATATAAAACGTGAACAAGTAGGCGAACTTTTTGAAGAGAAACTGGGGACAGAAAAGGGAAATTCGGATCCTACCTATCTTACTCACGCAGCTCGCAAGCACTTACGTGATAAGTTTATTCATGCGGAAGCAGCCATGACCGGAGTCAATTTTGCAGTAGCATCTACAGGAGATATTGTAGTCTGCACCAATGAAGGGAATGCGGATATGGGTACTTCTTGTCCCAAGCTACACATTGCCAGCATGGGAGTAGAGAAAATTGTACCGGACATGGAATCGCTGGGGGTGTTTACCCGCCTGTTGGCTCGCTCGGCTACCGGACAACCTATTACCTCTTATACCTCTCATTATCGTAAACCCCGCGAAGGAGGAGAGTTCCATATCATTATTGTAGACAATGGAAGAAGTCAGATCCTTTCAAAAGTCGGTCATGTAAAGACCTTGAACTGTATCCGTTGTGGCGCTTGTATGAACACGTGCCCTGTTTACCGTCGAAGCGGTGGTTATTCTTATACTTATTTTATCCCCGGACCAATTGGTATTAATTTGGGCATGCTTCATTCGGAAAAGGAGTATTCAGATAATTTGTCCGCTTGTTCGCTTTGTTTCTCTTGCTCGGAAGTGTGCCCGGTGAAAGTTGATTTGGCCGAACAGATTTATCTGTGGAGACAAGATTTGGATAAGATAGGAAAAGCGAGTAAAGAGAAGAAAGTGATGTCGGCTGGGATGAAGTATTTAATGGAACGTCCTAAATTGTTTAATGCCGCCCTTCGGTTTGCTCCCATTGTGAATATATTGCCACGTTTTGTAAAGTACAATGGCCTCAATGGCTGGGGACAAGGACGCGAATTGCCTGAGTTTGCCAAAGAATCCTTTAATGAGATGTGGAAAAAAAATAAAGTAAAGTAACTCAAAGAAAAAGAGAATATGAATAGCAAAGAGTGGATTTTAAATAGTATCCGTGAGCATACTCAATCAATATACGAAAAACCTGATTTAAATATTGAGGCAATCACCTATCCGGATAAACTACAGAAATTCGGTGAAACATTAAAGCAGGTGGGAGGGGACTATGTGGTTTTATCCGACCATGAAGATGTAAATGACGTTATAAGGAAACATTTCCCTGATGCAAAGAGAATTGCTTCTACCCTTTCTTATATCACTTGTAACACTTTTAACCCTGATGAATTAGAGAATGCTACGGATTTGAATGAGACGGATCTTGCCATTGTGGAAGGTGATTTTGGTGTGGCAGAGAATGCGGCTATCTGGATTGATCAAAATGTAAGGCATAAAGCACTTTATTTTATTGCAGAGCAGCTGGTTATTGTTTTAGATAAGAATAAACTGGTAAGTAATATGCACGAAGCCTATAAAAAAGTGGATATTACTCGTTATGGATTTGGATTGTTTATCTCTGGTCCGTCAAAGACGGCAGATATAGAACAAGCGTTGGTGATTGGGGCACATGGTCCTAAAGGAGTGATAGTGATATTGAAATAAGCATTGCAAAAGAATGCACGGAAGGAGAGGCTCGAACTCCCGACACCCGGTTTTGGAGACCGGTGCTCTACCAACTGAGCTACTTCCGTGTTTGTGGGTGCAAAGGTAATGTAATCTTTTATATTCGCAAGGTACTTTTTAACTATCTGTGAGGTCTGTTGGCTCTTTTTCTTTTATATTCGGCTTTCATTTTAGCCGATCCTGAGCCATGGGTGCCCTTGGTATAGGTCGTTTTTTTTGCTTTTGTTTTTATTCTGGGTTCTTCCTTTCTAGCAGAAGTGTCTTTCCCTTTTTTAAAAACAATGCCTTCCGTCAATGCTTGCTCTATACTCATCTGGTTGTTTGTTTATTATTTAAAAATGCAGTTCCACCATAGTGGGGAGACAAAGATACGCATTATTCCTTTAGGAACTTGATTAAAGGAGTTATAAAACGATTGAAAGCTTCGATATGTGGAAGGTGTCCCACATTTTCTATTTCTACTATCTGCGCGTTCGGTATTTTATTTTTTGTTGCCTTACCTAGTTTTTTATAATCTCCCATTGTGCTCTGTATTTCTTTTGGAGCTAATGGTTTGCCAAGAGCAGTACGATCTCTGGTTCCGATAATTAATAGAGTAGGAGAGGTAATCTTCCCAAATTCATAACAAACAGGCTGTGTAAAGATCATATCGTAAGTAAGCGCGGCATTCCATGCTATCAGTGGATAATCTTTGCCAAGAGTGGTTCCCGCTTGAATATTTACCCATTCGTCGTACTCTGGTTTCCACTTTCCATCATAATAACTTTCCAATTGATACTTTCTGATCGCATCATAATTACTCTTCAACTCATTTTCATACCACCAGGTAATAGGCATGTAAGGTACCACAAGTTTCCAATCTTCCAGTCCGATAGGATTTTCCAGAATTAACTTTTTAGCAGTTTCAGGATACATTAGCACAAGCGAGTGGCAAGCATTCCACCCATGGAATGTCCTAACACAGCTGTCTTTTTTATGTTCAGGCTATCGAGCAAAGCTTTTGTGTTTTGCGCCAGCTGTTGAAAAGTATATTGAAAGTTGACAGGCTTAGACGATTTACCAAACCCGATTTGATCGGGGACAATCACCCGATATCCTTCTTTGGCTAAGCTGAGAATTGTATTCTTCCAGTAAGCACCGTTAAAGTTCTTTCCATGCAGCAGCATTACATTCTTCCCATTATAATTGGAAGGTTTAATATCCATATATTCCATCTTCAGTTGTTGTTTCTGGATATTCAATTGAATATAGTGAACAGCAAAAGGATATTCATAATTCTCTAAGTTAACATCCAGCGCCTTTAGTTTGCCTTGCTGAGCATTTACATCTATTGATGCAAATAAAATAAAAATAGTCAGTATTAAGTGTCTCATGTTACTAAAACAGTCCTCCTGTTACAATGGTTTTCCTTTATACTTTAGATTTCAGGAAAATTAATTATCAGTAACACAACAATCAATTTTTCAGAGCTATTACTTTCTATTTTAGACTGATTAGCAGGCATAGTTGGTAAATATTGGCAACTCTCTTCTTATTTTTGGTAAAAGTTCGTATCTTTGCAGCCTGTTTAACTAATAAAAAAAATATGAGTTACAATTTATTGAAAGGTAAAAGGGGTATCGTTTTTGGTGCGCTCAATGACCAATCTATTGCTTGGAAAGTAGCAGAGCGTGCTTGCGAAGAAGGTGCAACTATTATATTATCAAATACACCGGTTGCAGTACGCATGGGTGAAGTTTCAGCATTGGCTGAGAAGCTTAATTGTGAAGTTATTCCTGCAGATGCAACAAGTGTTGAGGATCTGGAAGTCGTATTTCAACGTGCGATAGAAATATTAGGCGGTAAAGTTGATTTTGTACTTCACTCTATTGGCATGTCTCCTAATGTGCGTAAGAAGCGCACTTATGATGATTTGGATTATGATCTGTTGAATAAAACCATTGATATTTCAGCGGTATCATTTCATAAGATGTTGCAGGTTGCAAAAAAAATGGGTGCTATAGCCGATTATGGTTCAGTTGTTGCTTTAACTTATGTTGCGGCTCAACGTACTTTATTTGGATATAACGATATGGCGGATGCAAAGGCTATGTTGGAATCTATCGCTCGTAGCTTTGGTTATATTTATGGTAGAGAACATAGCGTGCGCGTTAACACTATTTCCCAATCGCCTACATTGACAACTGCTGGCGCTGGTATTAAAGGTATGGAAAACTTAATGGACTTCTCTAATCGTATGTCTCCTCTAGGTAATGCAAATGCCGACGAATGTGCCGACTATTGTATTACTATGTTTTCTGATTTGACCCGTAAAGTCACTATGCAAACTTTATTTCATGACGGAGGATTCTCTAGTATGGGAATGAGCCTTCGTGCAATGAATCAATATGAAAAGAGTTTTGATCAGTTTCGTGATGAAAACGGAAATTTAATTTATGGATAAATAAAATCAGTACAAAGTGGTTTATCACTTTGTACTGGCAACTTGTTAAAATGCGGAAATTTTTATTTTTTTTTCTTTCTTGTTTACTCTTTTTTTCCTGTAAGCTTGGTTCAGGAAATAAGGACACAGAGTGCGTGGAACAAAAAATAGAAATCTTTCGTTATGATAAGTTATTGAATGAATATATGGAATTTAATAGTTTTTCTGCTCTTCAAAAAATGAATACGGAACATCTTCAGGCCACTAAATTCTTGATAGAGGATGTTTTACGCCTTGGACAAGTAAATGATGATAATATTAACGGAAAACTCAAAGCTTTTTATTCCGACTCTACTTTGCGTCGATTGATGACAGACGCCATGGCTAAATATAAAGATATGAGTGGGCTTGAAAAAGGATTGTCTAAAGGATTTAGAAAATTAAAAAAACAAATTCCTTCTCTTAAAATTCCCTGTGTCTATTCTCAAATATCGGCATTAAACGAATCTATTGTGGTAGGAGACAGCCTCTTGGGAATTAGTATCGATAAATATATGGGAGTAGATTATCCTATGTATAAACGTTTCTTTTATGATTATCAACGGAAAAGTATGAAACCGGAACGAATTCTTCCAGACTGTTTCAACTTTTACCTTTTAAGTGAATATCCTTTACCCAAGGATAGTAAAGGCTGTCTGATTGATTATATGCTGCATATCGGGAAATTACATTATATCGTAAATAAGATTCTCGATTACAAAACTGTTGGTGAAGAGCTTAACTATACCAGAGATGAAGAGGCATGGTGCGAACACAATCAAAGGAAAATATGGGAATACATAATGCAGAATGGGCAAATTAATTCTACCGACCCTATGGTTATACGTAAATATATGAAACCAGCACCTAATACTGCTTTTTTTGGAGATCAGTCTCCTATGATGGTTGGTGTATGGATGGGTACACAGATTGTGAATTCTTATATGAAGAATCATCCGAAAACGACAGTGAATGAGTTGTTGGAAATGTCTGATTATTCCCGAATGCTTGCAGATGCAAGATTTAATCCCTAACATGAAAAAATGATGGAAGTTGCCTTGTATCTTTTACCTGTGACTTTAGGTGAAACGACTATTGAGTCTGTTTTGCCAACTTATAATAAAGAAATTATTGTTCAGCTAAAGCATTTTATAGTAGAAGATATTCGTTCTGCCCGCCGATTCTTAAAAAAAGTGGATCGGGAGATTGATATAGATGCTCTCACTTTCTATCCACTGAACAAACATACTTCTCCAGACGAAATATCCGGTTATCTTAAACCTTTGATAGCTGGTTTATCCATGGGAGTGATATCTGAGGCTGGCTGTCCGGCTGTGGCTGATCCGGGTGCGGATGTAGTGTCCATTGCTCAGCAAAAAAATCTGAAAGTTGTTCCTCTGGTGGGGCCGTCCTCTATCATTCTCTCAGTGATGGCATCGGGATTTAATGGTCAAAGTTTTGCATTCTATGGTTATTTACCGATTGATCCTTTTGAGAGAGTGAAGATGATAAAGCATTTGGAACAACGGGTCTATTCGGAGAATCAGACACAATTGTTTATTGAAACGCCTTATCGTAATAATAAGATGGCGGAAGATATATTACACAATTGCCGTCCTCAGACAAAATTGTGTATTGCTGCTGATATAACCTGTGAAGGGGAGTATATTAAAACACGAACAATAAAAGAGTGGCAAGGAAAGTTACCCGATCTCACAAAGATACCCTGCATCTTTTTATTATATAAGTAAGCATTACTTATATTTTTCGTCTATTAATAAAGCATCTTTTAGCTGTTCGTATTCTTTTTCAAAACATTCTCCAAAGAAGTTCTTTTCAAGATTTGTTTCTATTTGTTTGATTGTCCACAATTTACCGTCTTGAAATGTGGGGGAGCAAAGCAAAAATTCATCTTCTACATGAATAATATATAAATAGATGAGTCGGTTTGTATCTTTTGTTTTAAATCTGTATTTGATGCTGAACCGAGGATCGATAGTTGGTTCTTCCGGGAATACTTTATTCATAATGCGATTTACACCTTCTTGTAAACTTTCATCATAGCGCAAATAAATTTCTATGGGAAGATCGATCTTACACGGATTGAAGCATAGCTTTTCGGAACGGCGGCTAAGAAAGAGTTTCCCGTCACTAATAATGGCAAATCGAATAACAGGATTTATATATTTGTTATTATAATAAATAGCTTCAAAATCGAATTTTTGTCCAACCACTTCTCCTTTTTCATCTAAGACAGGTATTTTATTCGCACTTTTAGATAAATAAAAGAGAAGCAAGATAAAAAGCTGATAACCAAAGAAAGCACTAAAAAGAATGGCTGGAGGCAGAATATGGAGTAGCACCATATCTGTGATTTTGCTTAATGGTGAATAAAAAATGAGCAAAAGTCCAGTTATAATAAAATGAGGAATACACAAGGTTCGTATTAGTTTAGAACCTCTAATTACGGTATCGATGTTACTACTTAAAACCTTGTCATAGCAGGCGCATCTATTCTTTAAAAACATTTTTTTTATCGCTCTTTTTTCGTGAAGGAGGATTGACACAATAATCAGAGTTCCTATTTCCAGATAAAAAGGTAACATCCCCTTAGGAATAGCTATCACTGGTATAAATGTGGATATACTAAAAAGGCCTAATAAACCGGTGCATAAAAATAGAAGCAATGCTCCTTCTCTTAATTTTGTTTGTTGAAGTATGAACAATGTAGTTAGCATCCCCAAAGCAGTACATATGTAAAGGGAGGCGGAAGCAGCAGTAAATTCGCTCAGAATCATACATAGAATGATGGGCAATGATCCTATCGTTCCATTAAGAGCAAAGAGCGTGGGTGAATATTTAATAAGTGACTTTAGCATTTTTATCTCCTTTCGTTCCTTCTCTCCTAAAACAAATATTTTGCAGAATAGGTTCTTATATTGTGTGTTTCTTTATGATGTGCTTTTCTGCATGGTAAGAGGAGCGAACTAAAGGAGCGCTTTCAACTTGCTCAAATCCTTTTTTAAGAGCGGTCTCTTTATAAGATATAAATTGTTCAGGGGTAATATATGCTACTACAGGGGTATGTTTATGTGAGGGTTGCAGGTATTGTCCGATAGTAAGTATTTGACATCCGTTTTGTAACAGGTCGTCCATTAACTGTTCTACTTCGGAAACAGTTTCTCCAAGACCGACCATGATACCGGACTTTATGACAATCCCACTTTGGGAAATTCTTTTTATTACTGCCAGACTGGTATCATAATTAGCCGCACTACGTACTGTGGGACTTATGCGCCTGACTGTTTCCATATTATGTGAGATAATGTCAGGTTTTGCCGCAATAATTAAATCCACTAATTCCATTCTTCCTTGGAAGTCCGGAATCAGTACCTCCGTTGTTGTTTCCGGATTGAGGCGTTTTATTTCAGAAAGAGTGGCTGCCCAGTGTGTCGCTCCCAGATCTGGCAGATCATCCCGATCTACAGACGTGATCACCGCATGAGCTAGTTTCATCAACTGAATGGACTCCGCTACTTTGGTTGGCTCGTTTTTATCTAAAGCGAGTGGCCTTCCTGTAAGGGTATTACAAAACTTGCAGGAACGCGTGCAGATTTCTCCGCAGATCATAAAAGTGGCAGTGCCTTTACCCCAGCATTCACCCATGTTAGGGCAGCGGCCACTGCTACAAATTGTATGAAGTTTATGGGATTCCACAATACGCTTTGTGTCTGTATAGCGAGCATTACTCCCAATATTTATTTTTAACCAATCTGGTTTTTTTATTCTTTCCATCATGTATAGTTATTAGTAAAGGGATTATTATCGGCAACTAATTATAAGTTGCTTTTAAAAAAATCGGTTAGCCTGGTAAACAAATGGAAGCGAGTATTTCCTCCGCTGATGCCATGATTACGGTTTGTGTATATCTGCATATCAAATTGTTTATTGGCCTGTACTAGCTGTTCACTATATTCGGCGGTATTTTGAAAATGCACATTATCATCGGCCATACCATGTACTAATAACAGTTTTCCACTTAGTTTGTTTGCGCGGGTAAATGCCGAAGAAGCAGCGTATCCGTCGGCATTCTCTTGAGGAGTCCGCATAAAACGTTCTGCATAAACAGAATCATAATATTTCCAGTCGGTTACAGGTGCCACGGCTACTCCGGCTTTAAAAGCGTTACTGCCTTCACTCATGCTCATGAGGGTCATATAACCTCCAAAACTCCATCCCCAGATTCCTATTCTTCCTTTATCCACATAAGATTGTTGGTTGAAGTACTTTGCTGCTTCTACTTGATCCTGAGCTTCTTTTACACCCAGATTCATGTAAGTACATTTTTCAAAGTCGGCACCTCTTCCGCCAGTTCCTCGTCCGTCAACGCAAGCAACAAGGTAACCCTGAGTAGCCATATAAGCTTCCCATCCCAGTCCACCTCTTATACCACCAATATTCCATCTGTCCACTACCTCTTGTGATCCCGGCCCACTATATTGATAAAGAATCACTGGATATTTTTTTGAGTCAGAAAAATCAGCAGGTTTAATGATCCATCCGTTTAATTGCGTTCCGGCGGAAGTAGTAAAGGTAAAGAACTCTTTTTTAGGAAGAACCATTTGACTTAGTTTCTCTTTAAGCTGACTGTTACTGATCAGTATATTAAGCTCTTTGCCGCGATTGTCATTTACTGTCACCACAGGAGGAGTATTGAGGCTGGAGTAGGTATTGATAAAGTATTTCATGGTACTTCCAAAGATCGCATTGTTAGTTCCCTCTTTTTCTGTGAGCTTGTTTTTCTTCCCCTTGGCATCTATTTCATATACCGCCGTACGGAGTGGGCTCTCTTCATTACTTTCATAATAGAAATTATTGGTCGCTTGATTCCATCCATGAAACTTGCTGACTTCAAATTTTCCTTTTGTCACCTGTTTTATCAGATTTCCTCCTATAGAATACCAGTATAGATGGTTATATCCGTCTTTTTCACTTAAAAAACTAAAGTTCTCAGGATAGAAAACAATATTATCAAAGTTGTTCTCATTGATGTAATATTTGCTATCGTCTCTGAGAATCAATTTGGCTACTCCCGAACGTGGATTTACAAAATACAAATCAAATTGATTTTGAGTACGATTTAGCGTCATCACAGCTAATTTGTTCTCATCTTTAGTAAAGCGGATACGAGGAATATAATCTTCTTCTTTGATGGGGATATTTAATTTTCGGATAACTTTAGATTTAATATCGAAAGAGTGCACTGTCACTATCGCATTCTTTTGTCCTGCCTTAGGATACTTATAAGCATAAGATCCAGGGTATTTTTCATTTTTTGCATTGGTAGGATACTGTCCTGCAAACAAAGGAAAAGAATAGGAAGGAACATCCGTTTCATCGAAGCGAACGTATGTGATCATTAGATTATCGGGACTAAATTCGAATGCTCGGTTATAAGCAAACTCTTCTTCATATACCCAATCCGGTAGACCATTAATCACTTTACCAATAGCACCGTCGGTAGTGACTTGTGATTCACTATTACCATAAAGGAACTTCACTAAAAAGATATTGTTGTTTCTTACAAAAGCGACTAAATTCCCATCCGGTGAAAAAAGAGGCGATTGTTGCGGTCCTCCATCAGAAAGCTTTTCCACCAAATTGCGTTTGATGGTGTACACATAATAGACGGCCGTGAAAGAACGGCGATAAATAGGAGTGGTCTCTGTTTGAATCAATATTTTTGTTTCATCGGGAGACAACTGATAACCATCAAAGGTTTTGAAAGTACACTCACGAGCTTTTGAAACATCAAAGAGGGTTTCCACCTCTTTACCTGTTTTGAATGAATATTTTATAATGCGTTTTTTATCATTACTCATCATCGTGTAATGTTCACCGTCTGCCATAGGCACAACAGCACCCAATTTTTCACCATTATATTTGCCTGTTACGGCATCATTTAATGTTAATTTTGTGCCATCCTGAGCAAAAATAGCCAATGAGAAGGCACAAGACATCAATAGTAAACTAATCTTTTTCATGTTGCAATACTTATGATTTCTGTTTTATACTACAAAAGTAACCATTTTAATTGATTATGTGTACCTTTGCCGCTGAAATTAAAAAACAGAAAGAACGTGGTACCTGCCTATAACGACTTTTCTACTTTCCTTCGAACATATTTTGACTTTAAAGTTCAAAAGATCTCTATTAATGCCGGTTTTACCTGTCCCAATAGGGATGGCTTGAAAGGTAATGGCGGTTGTACATACTGCAATAACCAGACGTTTAATCCAGAATATTGCCGGACTGAAAAATCTGTAGAAGAGCAATTGAAAGAGGGGCGAATGTTTTTCTCCCGAAAATATCCGGAGATGAAATATCTGGCCTATTTCCAGGCTTACACCAATACTTATTCCGAGCTAGAAGTGCTGAAAAGTAAATATGAAGAGGCACTTAGTGTAGGTGGAGTAGTGGGGTTGGTAATTGGTACACGACCCGATTGTATGCCGGATGATTTATTGAACTATCTCGAAGAGTTACAAAAAAAGACATTTATTCTGGTGGAATATGGTATTGAGAGTACAAACGACTCCACTCTTCGCCGGATAAATCGCGGACATACGTATGCAGAAACAGTGGATGCAGTGAAAAGAACTACTTCCAGAGGCATCCTTACCGGTGGGCATGTGATATTGGGATTACCAGGAGAATCACATGAACAAATTGTGAATCAAGCGGCAGAATTGTCCAAACTCCCATTGTCCACATTAAAACTTCACCAACTTCAACTAATTCGAGGAACAAAGATGGCAAAGGAATTTGAGGAACATCCGGAAGAATTTCATTTGTATGAAGTAGATGAATATATTGATCTTGTTATTGATTATGTGGAACATCTACGCTCTAATCTGGTATTGGAACGGTTTGTTTCTCAGTCACCGAAAGAACTTTTGATAGCCCCGAATTGGGGACTTAAAAACTATGAATTTACTGATCGGGTTAAGAAAAGGATGAGCGAGAGAGGAGCTTATCAAGGTCGGTTGTATAAAGCTTTCTAGATTTTTCCTGTGTATGCAAAAAAAATGCTTCCTGCTCTCATCTATCACCCTTTTGGTTCAATAGACTGATTAATAGTTAAATAATCAGTGATAGATCCTTATTTTTTATCATATATCTCTCACTATCATGTCTCACCTATCACCCTTGTTCCTAAGCAGTTTAAGTGGAAAAACTTTAAACCTTAAAAGTTCCTATTTGTTAATCCTTTTTATAGGGAAGACTAATGATTCCTTCCACTGAATCTAAGTCGTCCCTTAACTGTGGTCCCATGGTTTTCCATCTGTGGGCCCATGGGTTTACAGATGAGTGCTCATTATCCCACAACTGAGGGACGACTTAGTATTACTAGAAAAAAAACTAAGATTGGCAGGATAAAGCAACTAATATAAAAGAGAATTTCAGGTCAAAATAACGGATAAAAATAACGTGCTGTATTTATCAGATAAGCTATATTATCATGTTATGGAACGTTAAATAATAGTGGGAGATTCCTCCGAATAGTGAGAGATAAATGACATTTTCACACTTTAACTATCTTATAATCAATGAATAGCCTGAAGGAAGTGACAGATGGTACTTTATTTTGCTTTTTCTGAATTATTTTGTAAATTCAGGTTGTAAATGGAACAAATAATTTCTGATATTCTCTCTTCTTCTGTCCTTATGCTTTCTTTATTGTGAGGGACTCATAGAAAGATTCTCTTCTTATAAATACAAAAATGTATCGCACTTTTTGTTTTGTTTTATGTACTTTTGATATTTCCTTTATTGTTTAACTAATAAATTATTAAAAATGTGTTCAATTAAAGTACGTCTAAACAAGTATCGTGCCACCAGAGAAGGCACTTACCCCCTGGTTTTCCAAGTGATTCACCGTCGTAAAAAAAGAGTAATTTACTCTCCTTTCCGCCTGTTCACGGATTCTTTTGATGAATCCAGTGGACGGGTTATCTCTCGCAAACGTAAGCAACTGGTTGCTGCTGAAGAGATTAACCGTTACATTACTGGCATCTGTATGGATCTTCAGCGGACCATCAACCTTCTTGAACTCCGCAAGGAGGACTTTTCGGTATCGGATATTGTTGAACTTTACAAATCAGGACTGGATGGCAGTCAGGTGCTTATTTACATGCAAAGGCTGATAACCTCTCTTAGTGAAGCCGGAAAAAGCGGAACAGCCAATGCCTACCAGAGTACTTTTAACCGGGTTTCCCATTTTGTGGATAAAACCACTTGTTTTTCTTTTGCTGACCTGAACGTAAGCTGGCTGAACCGCTTCATTCTCTTTCTTCAGCAGTCCGGTCTTCGACCAAATACAGTTAATTTCTATGTACGCATTCTCCGGGCTACTTATAATCGTGCTTCTAAGGAAGGCATTCCCGGTACCGACCGCTCTCCTTTTAATTATATAACTTTGAAAACGGTAAAGACTGTGAAGCGTGCAATCGACTGTGATTCCATTCGGCGTATCGCTCAAGCAGATCTTGCAGAGCTTTCCCCTCTTGATATTTCGCGTGATTCTTTTCTTTTCAGCTACTATACCCGGGGAATGTCTTTTGTAGATATGGCTCTGCTTAAATATGAGAATATCAGTAACGGGAGTATTTATTATGTGAGAAGTAAAACAAAACAACCGATGCAAGTTAAAATTGTGGAACCTCTCATGCAACTTATCAATAAGTATAGGAATGAGGGTGAATATATCCTTCCTCTTCTCAGACCTAATAGTAAGTCTTTATACCTTAGCTACCGGAGTGCTTTGAAGAGGCATAATAAAAATTTGAAATCGCTGTCGGATCTTTTGAAACTTCCCGTTCCGCTGACTTCTTATGTTGCTCGCCATTCATGGGCTACTATTGCCAGACAGAGTGGCATACCCGTTTCAGTTATCAGTGAGGCGCTAGGTCATAGTTCCGAAAAGATTACCTATACTTATCTGGCGGCACTGAATCCTTCGGTGGTTGATGCAGCCAATGAATTGATTTCTTCTTTCGTAAAAAAGGAAAGATAATATAAAATAAAAATATTTTTTTTTGTTAGTTGAGAAAAAATATATCTATATTTGCACAGATAAAAATCTCTCAACTAGTAAGTGAATCGATGTAGAGCAACGTAATTATTAATACACTGATAACATGTATGTTACATGTTCGTTATTAAAATAAATGTTTCTGTACTGGTGTATATATCGAAAAATAGAAGGAATATAAATAGTAATATACTGAT
>JAATGU010000125.1 GCA_015654535.1 Bacteroidales bacterium | reverse complement strand
TATTTTCCTGCTTGTAACCCTCTATTGTTTTTGTGTATAGTTCGGATGCTTTCATCTTTTTTCTTT
The DNA here is from genome assembly GCA_015654535.1 of Bacteroidales bacterium. Classification (GTDB taxonomy): domain Bacteria; phylum Bacteroidota; class Bacteroidia; order Bacteroidales; family Bacteroidaceae; genus Bacteroides. Next base: position 8,390 of record JAATGU010000125.1, on the reverse strand, counting down.
TTGGAAGACAAAGATAAAAAGCTAAATCATCTCGGACAAGATGGTATCGCGGAGACGCTTACTATTTAATTATCAATTAACATAGAAAAAATTGCGATTGCTTTTATTTCACTAATTATTTAAATACTGATTCGAATTATTAGTAAAAAAATGGAGAGTAAAGAAATTCTCATTCTCCATTTTTTTAATTATCTTTTTTATCACGCAATCAATACTGCAAATCACCACTAAAATCTTCGCTAACATCCTTTCCGGCTAGTCCATCAGCCACTCCTTTATACGCATGTTTACGTGCATAACTAGCATCCCATAAGTTAGGGGCATCATCCGGTATCCAGTTCACATGTTCCGCCGCATTATCAGATACTCCCCATATCGTGATACCATATTGTTGAGCTTGCGGAATATACTTCTTATAAGAATCAACTACATATTGATAGATATCCGATTGTGCATCATACTGAACATCTGTAGGTGATGCGGTTCCAAGAGCAACATCAAGTTCAGAGACTTTTATCAGTTTGCCTGTTGCAGCAAGAGTTTGGAACATTTTATCAATTTGTCCCTTCAAAGCAGTGATATCGGCATCACTCTTACCACTAAGGCTCAAGTGCATTTGTGTGCCAATACCATCCACTGTTGCACCTTTGCTCTCTATATAGTTAACATAAGTAATCAAACCAGCCAGCTTAGCTTCATTGGTTTCCAGATTATAGTCATTGATAAATAGCTTATCCGTTGCCCCGTTTCCATATTGACGAGCCAAATTAAAAGCAGTAATAGCGTAATCCTTTCCTAAATATTTCACCCAATAGAAAACATCATCACCAGTTGATTCAGAACCATCACGTACTTCACCACCCTCTCTCATTGGTTCATTCACCACATCCCATGCTTTCACATTATCCTTGCAATGAGTTACCATCTTTGATATCCAGTCGGTCATAGCAGCACCTATAATTTGAGTTTTCTCTGCATCCGTCTTCTCAATAATAGTGCTGGCACGAGTCAAAACAGAGCTATTTGTTACTGAATTTTTACTTAAAACGATATTATCGATGAGATAAGTACAAGCCGTTTCACCAAAGTCAAAAATTAATTTTGTACGGTCAGCTTTAGACGGCGTAATGGTCTTATCCACTTGCATCCAGGTTGTTCCTACGCTAATACCTCCATAGTAATCGGCACTGTAATCAGCAGATTGAACCTCCACCTGTAAAGTAGCAGCAGTTGTTGCCTTTACCATGAAAGTAAGATTGTAGGTACTTCCTAACTCCAAAGGTGCATCTAAAGTATAAACCTGTTGTGCACTATAGTTGCTAGCCGCTGTAGGATTGGTAAGAACCATCGCATATCCTTTATTTCCATAACCTTCACCATCGGCTGACACAGCTCTGGTTGAGCTGTTACCCCAGCCACTCCAGCCGCTAAGATTACCTTTTTCAAAGTCTCCGTTCGAAAGAAGATTTACCACTGCAGGAGCAGCATCTTTATCTATTACTTTGATGTTTTCAACATCTATATAATAAGTTACGCCAGGCAGATAGCCAAAATCAAAATTCATTTTGAAACTGGAACTCACAAAAGCGTCATCATTGGCATTGAGAGTAAAAATAACTTGCTTCCAAGTAGAAGTAGTTTCAAAAGCCTCAGTACCGGATGTGCTATCAGCATACCACCTTATCCAGGGATAGTTATTATTCAATCCATTAAAAGAAATACGTCCCTTACCGGCTTTGTCGCTCTTTACATAAAAAGAAACTTCATACGTATGATCCTGTACAACCGTAATATCCGGAGTTATAAGTTGTAAATCATAAGCATTCTTCGAAGAAGAACCAGAAGTCATAACCACAGCTTTAGCACTACTCGAAAGGCCTTTCCCATCTTCCACCGTGATACCTGCTCCTTTGTTTTGAGGGTTCCATCCATCACTAAAAGTACCATTTTGTAAACCCGTCAAATCAAGAGAGTTACTACCTGCATCACCTGGAATAACAGTGGGCGCTATCAGCCCGTTAAGATAAGAAGCATTCTGATTCTGATGCCAGACTAAGGTATGTCCAAATACTGATATTCCTGCCTCATTGGTTTTAGCAAATAGATTATCAATATTCGTAAAATCGAGCGAGCCGTCGGATTTTACCACAGCAGCATGCTTCATTGCATAACCAATGGTAATCTCATTAAAATTGGCATTTACCAACTGACCGTATACACCGCCACTAACATATTCTGTCAAGCCAACGCCACAACCCAGTTTAAAATTAGCATTCGGTAAATAAGCCTTCAACGGTTCGTAACGTGAGATGGCCTCTTGTAATGCCAAAGGAAGTTCCGAAGACGCTATTTCTCCATGAGAAGGATCCTTATACCAATTCATCTTTTCATCATCACACGAGGTAATGATCGTTACCAGAAAAATGATTATTGGGATTATTTTTTTGTAGTTCATAATGATTTCAGTTTAAAATTATTATTCAGCAATAGTTTGTGAAGGAAAGTCCGAATAAGCAGGAACACTCAATGGAACCACACGCCAGTTGTCGACATAAATCCGGACAGAAGTTTCTTTAGAAGGAAATTCAACAGTTGCATCGGTACTACTACCTGTAACCTTATCCAATGTAAAGTCTGAATTTTCAAAATAGAAACCAAAATTAGAATATGATGCTGCAGTACGAAGTGCTACTACATCGGCAAAAGTAAGTGAAGAAACATCTGCCTTTGCTGCAAAATAATAGAATTTACTAAATGGAACAGTAACAGTAACCCAGCCTGAAGAATAGTAAGGAACTGCTTTCTTTTCAGAAACCCAAGGTACATAGTTGTAGCATTGTTTATTATCAGATGAAGCCCATTCGCCACCATTTAATCCATTTATAAGACAAAGTTTCAAGAAGCCTGTTTCACTCCAAGGAGTAGTAGCCGGTACATAAACATCAAACTGAAAACCGACAGAATCAATTTTTGTAGTATAAGGAATACCAAGCGTAGCCTCACTCCAATCATCTACACCATTGCCGGCAGTCCAAACCTCTGCGCAACGATTTTTACCGGCACTTACAGGAAGTTGTTTGGCAGCAGGAAGTACGCAATAGTTGCCTTGCGAAACATTACCCTCACCGATAACAGCCGACTCTAAATCAGCAGGCTCCACCATACTTGCACTTGACCCCCAAGAACCTTGTTGTCCTTTCCCATCAAAATCAAGGATAATACCTCTCTTATAATTAAAATAAGCAGGAGAATAAGCACCACCATTAGCACACTCCACAAAGAGAGACCCACCATTATCCGAAACATTCTCAGGGACAGTAACCATAAAGTAAGCACCATCATCACTTTGAGTGATACCACTGGTCACTTCAATATTTCCTGGGAATACAACCTTTGTAACCTCCTCCAAACCTGTACCATATACAATAATCGGTTCACCAGCCTTAGGCATTGTATTCGAAATGCTGCTAATAGTAGGAGCCGAGGAACGAATAGTAAATTTATAAGTATACTCTCCGGAATCCTTTACCAGACGAATAGTATTGCGAACACTTTCATCAGCTTCCGTAGTAGGCACATTTTTATTAATACTAACAATGAAAGATTTATCAGAAACAAATACCGGATTGAAATAGCAGCTATAACCATTTACATAGATTTTTTTTAATCCAGTAAAGCCTTCTCCCTCTACGCGAATCAACTGTCCCAAGCGGGCAAATTCCACTAACCTATCAGGAACTTTAGAGGCTGCATCTTCTAAATATACTGACGTTACTGCCATTGAAGCAACACTATTATTATCATCATCACTACAAGAAACCAGTGCAAGTGAACCGATGAAGATGCTAAACAGCAAGCTTAAAGTCCGAAGACTATTATTTATAAGTAAGCTTTTCATACTTTAATCTCTTTTTTAATTAAACAAATCAGTTATTCTATCCTCTTTAAATTCATAAGAGACAGGATCGGCTTTCAACAAAGGATTCTGAACTGTTTCTGACTCAGGGTAAGGTAACAAAAAGATAGATTCATCAATATTACCAATAGAGCGACTTCCCGGATCGCGGCTAGCATCAATAGTTAAAGTTTGAGAATCTGTATTCCAAAGAACCGGTGTGATCACGTCTCTTTGCTGATTTTTAATATAATTGATAACTTCCTGCTGTTCGTAATATGCCCGGCGAACCAAATCATACCAATATTGCCCTTCCATGCAAAGTTCCATACGGCGTTCGTGGCGAATATCTTCAAAAGTAATAGATTCCTTAGCAGCTAGGCCCGCACGTGTACGTACCTTATTAAAATACTTCAAGGCAGCAACATCAGTCGTGTTGGCATTATTGCCCAGAACAGCTTCTGCATAAATCAGATAGACTTCCGCGAGACGCATCATATAGGTATTAATGGGACAACTTTGCTCTGAAATACCAGCATTATCTTTGGTTGAACCACAAACATATTTCTTCACATTTAAAGCTTCTTCAGTCTTTTCATAAGTATAACCACCATTGGCAATTTGAATTTCATCATAATGATCACCGTAAGCCATCCAAGTAGCCTTCCTGCGAGTATCACCCGCCTCATACTCCCATACTACATCCGGCTGAGCACGTGTCCAGTACCCCCAAGCTGCTGCATCATTTGTAATCTCGGACCCACAAGCGAAATAAGACTGCAATGTGTTTGCCTCTCCATATGCACCATTTGCTATCCATTGAAGAGCAAAAACCGACTCTGAATTATTATTATTAGTAATCATGAAAAGATCTTCATAATTATCCAGCATGCTAAAATCACTTTCTGTAATCACCTTATCAGCTGCTTTTTTTGCTAAATCTAAATATTCCTGGCTGCGTGTTCCGCTATTCGCATTACTGCTATAACCGGCATAAGTAAGATACACACGTGAGAGCAACGCATAAGCACTATATTTATTAACACGGCCTTTAGCCGCAGAGGTCTTAGGTAGGTACTTAGCAGCAAACTCCAAATCGCGCATAGCAAATTCATAGACATCCGAAGTTGGATTAGTATTCACAATCGGATTATTTATCAAATCATTTGTATTCTCACTTATAATAACATTCCCCCATAACATAGCCAAATAGCTATAAGCTACTCCACGCATGAAACGAGCTTCAGCAATATACTGGTTTTTAATATCCTGATCACTTAAGATACTACCTTTAATACCTAAAATAACCTTATTAGATTGTTGAATAACGTTATATAAAGACCCCCATGCAGAAACCAGCGGTCCGGTAAGCCCCGTTTCATTCAAATCAGTAAAAGGATATATATAACTCGAATAAGGTGCATATAAGTTGTATCCTCTTCCATCACCTAATCCGTAATAGAATTTATCATTAAAGTCAAACCAAACCTTATTATATAAAGGTGCGGTAGCTGCACTAAAATCCTCTTCACTTTGATAAAAATTATCACCCGTGATGCTTGAATTATTCTCTGTATCCAAGAAATCGCTACATCCGGTAAATGTCAAAGAGGTTGCCAGTACAAGTGCGTATATATATTTACTTGTTTTCATATTCATTTTCTTTATAAATTTAGAATGTAAGATTTAAACCAAAAGTATAAATTCTGGGAGAAGGATAACGGTAGCTGTCAAAGCCAGTTAACAAAGCATCTTGATTAGAAGAACCGATTTCAGGATCATACCCTTTATACTTAGTGAAAGTATAAACATTCTGAAGATTACAATAAAGTTTCAGATTCTGAAGTCCAAATTTACTTACCCACTTATTTGGGAAAGTATAACCAAAAGAAATTGACTGGATACGCAGATAAGATCCATCCTCCACAAATTTGTCACTAAAACGATAATTAGAAGTATTTGTTGCAGAAGAAGCTGCCATACGCGCAGCATGGGCATCCCCTCCTATAATCTGCACATTCCGATAATCATCTGGACCGGCAGCATTAATTAACCCAAGCTGAGCATAATCCAAAGCACTTTTAAGTAAATTGGTGTTCTCACGAGGATTATTAAGCTGTCCACGTCCCCAGTTCACTACCTCATTGCCATAGCTTCCGTTCAAATAGATGCTTAAATCAAATCCCTTATATGAAAAGGTATTTCCTATTCCATAAGTAAAGTCCGGCTCCGGATTGCCAATAAAATCCCTATCCTGATCATCAATAACTCCGTCCTTGTTCACATCTTCAAAGATATAATCTCCAATCCAAACACTGTTTTTCCCAATCGACATATCTTTAGGAAGGGCTGTCGGCTTAACATTACCCTCTGCATCTTTATAATAAAAATCCGTTGCTTTTTCAAAACGTCCAATTATTTTGTAGCCGTAAAACTGCCCGATAGGCTTGCCCACAACAGTACGGGTTATGACAGTAACAAGATCGCCACTTTGGTATGTCTTATTAATAAGACTTGATTCCGAATCCAGTACTTTGACTTTATTACGATTCAGAGAAAAAACTAAATTACTTTTCCATTGAAAACGTCCCTTATCAATGTTTATCGTATTCAAAGTCAACTCAATACCTTTATTTTCCAAAGAGCCAATGTTTTTCCATGGAGCAGAAGTTGAACCAGCACCTGATGTACCTACATAAGCAGGAAAAGGAACCTGCAAGAGCAAATCTTTTGTTTTCTTATAATATAAATCTGCTATAAATTCTATGCGGTTCTGAAATAAATTAAGATCGAGACCAATATTACTGGAATAAGTACTTTCCCATTTTAATTTTTGATTTGGCGTATTAGAAGCTAGCAGTCCTGTACCCCAAATAGTACCAACAGAAGAATAAGTAGCCAGATAAGCATTATTCGTCACATTCTGATTACCCACGGTTCCCCAACCAATACGTAATTTCAAATTATTGATAACAGAGTTATCTTTCAAGAAGTCTTCACTAGAAATTCTCCAGGCTAAAGCTGCTGATGGAAACCATCCCCAACGATTCTCTTTATAAAATTTCGAGGATCCATCACGACGCATCGTAAAAGTGAGCAAGTACTTATCATTATAAGAATAGAACATACGACTGAAATAAGAGAGGATAGAACTTTCACCACTAGTACCATCATTTTGAGCCGTTGAAGGATCTCCCAAAGTCAAATCGGTCGCACTGTTCGACAAATAGCCTTTTCTACTGGCATACAGATATTCCCATCTGCTTTTTTGCATTTCCTGACCCAACATAGCCGAAAGGTTGTGGTTGCCAAATTTCTTATTATAAGTTAGTATGTTCCGCCAACTCCAATATTTATTGTAGGATTTTGAGTAAGCCCCTTCACGTGTTCCATTTACAATTGCTCCAAATGTATAAGAAGGATCAAATTTATAAGTATTAGTAATACCATAATCAAAAGAAAGTTCAGTTTTGAATGTCAAACCGTTTATGATAGCAGCTTCAGCATAAGTGTTAGCACGAATACCCATTTTCTCATTCCTATTATCATTGAGCATAGCTAAACCAACCGGATTGTTTTGTACATACTCATCTGTATCCGGGCCATCAAAATTACCTTCGGCATTGCGGACAGCCACATTTGGTGTTTGCTTCAGAGCTGTTTCAATCAGTGATTCATCAGACACAGTCAATTTTTGACGTGAATTACTAAATGCAAAGTTGATTCCCATCTTGAGGTATTTTTTCACTTGCGAATCAAAACTACCCCGAAGATTCAGACGACGAAAACCAGAGCCGATAGCTATACCATCTTGATTCAGATAACCTGCACCTAAAGCATAGTTACTCTTATCATTACCACCTGTTACGGATAAGTTATGGCTGGTCATTGTAGCCTTCTGAAACATTTCATCCTGCCAATCAGTTCCTTCTCCTAGTAAATCAGGACGTACAAAATTGTCATCGGTCTGCACAATACCCCAATTAGCACCCGCATAATCTTTACCAGACTTAACATTCTTAAGTTCTGCATATTCACGAAGATTAAGCATATCTAGTTTTTTGGGCATCTCCTGCCAGCCAAAGTAGCCATCATAAGTTATTTTCGCTTCACCACTTTGTCCGCGTTTAGTAGTAATGATGATTACACCATTAGCAGCACGTGCTCCATAAATTGCTGTTGCGGAAGCATCTTTCAATACATCCATAGATACGATATCCGACGGATTAATGGAAGACAAAGCATTGTCGGTACCGGAGCCTGTAGAGCTATCAATAATAACTCCGTCAATCACAAAGATCGGTTCGTTAGAACCATTCAACGAGTTGACGCCACGAATACGAATAGAAGAACTCGCACCCGGCATACCACTATTTTGTTGTACTTGCACACCTGCAGCACGTCCCTGAAGAACCTGATCAACAGATGTGACTACTGATTTTGAGATAGCGTCACTTGATATGGAAACAACAGAACCTGTCAAGTCACTTCTCTT
>JAATGU010000102.1 GCA_015654535.1 Bacteroidales bacterium | reverse complement strand
TGAAGTTCCCCCGCTTTGTTGTACCAGTAAATGAGGAAAATAAGATGGAGGTACAGCGGTTAATATTGCAAGGATAGATCTTTTATTCTACACACTGAAATTAATTCTAAGAAATCTATGCAATGGTGCAATGCCTGAGAAAACCTTAAAAATACTTATGGGCGAAGCCCATGCCATTTTTTCTTTTTTGCTTCTTTTTTCTTTGGGCTGTAAGGCCTATAAATACTGGCATTTATTAATTTCTCTATGAACTATTTGGGCTACCTTTACATAGCTGAAAAGAAGCGGACAGTAGCTCTGTTGAGGAACAACTCCTGAAGGAATATTTTTAGCCACCTATGCATGATGGTTCTTTGACATGCTCTATTTGGGGCCTTAAACACGACTGGCTGCCTTTTAATCAAAAAGACAGTCAGTCGTGTTGATAATGATAAAAGCGGACTACAAAGCGCCGATAAGGCGATCCTGCTCTTTCTTCAAGATGAGTCCCGACTTGTACCTCAACAATGGAGTCTCATAATCCAACGACTGGTGCAGGCGTTTGGTGTTATAGAATTTGACGTAATTGTGTGTTAAGTTCTTTAAATGCAGGCCATCCGTGATAGAATGTAAATACACGCATTCGTACTTGTAACTGCGCCAATATCGCTCTATCATCACGTTATCTATAGCTCTTCCTTTTCCATCTCTGCTGATGTTGATTTTATGAGAAAGAAGAGCATTGGCGAAGCCTTCTGACGTAAATTGACTCCCCTGGTCCGAGTTAACGATTTCCGGAATGCCATGAGCCTTTATAGCCTCATGAAGTGCCCCGGTTACAAAGCCTGCATCCATGGAATTGGATATTGAATAACTCAACAGATAGCTGCTATACCAGTCAATAAAAGCCACTTTATACAGAAACCCGTTTTCCATCGGAACGTAAGTGATATCAGTACTCCAGACCTTGTTGGAACAATTAATATCGATCGATTTTAATAGGTATGGATACTTCTTATCCCTTTTATTTGGTTCACTCAGATCAGGCTCCGGAAAGATCGCGCGCAGGTTCATTATTTTGTATAATCTTTCGACCTTTTTGATGTTGATTTCGTATCCTAAACTTAAAAGATATGCATGCATTCCGGGCGTCCCGTAAAATGGATAATTCAGATAGGTCCTGTCTATTATCTTCATCAAAGTAAGGTTTAATGGGCTTTCTGGAACAGGCTGATAATAAAACGTGCTTTTACCTAATCCACAAATCGACAATTGTGTGTTCAAGCTGATTGGGCTGTTAGCATTGGCTACCCATCCAAGCCGTTCTTTTGTTGGTACTGATTGTACTTTTTTTTTATCCAGTCCAACTCCATTTCTAACCGGCCGATTTTCTGATAAAGCGTGTCCATTAATTTCTCATCCTTAACAACGGTGGGCTTTCCGGTGGAAAAGAAATCATTTAGCTGCTCCTTCAGTTGCTTTTTCCACAAAGTGATCTGGGTAGCGTGAATTGCGTGTTTTTTGGCTAATACCGCCAAAGTTTCCTTCTCTTGTAAGGCTTCCAATGCCACTTCTAGCTTAAACTGCGGACTGTAACGTTTTCTGGTAGTCTTCATTCTGCAAATTTTAATGTTTTTATGCAGCAGACTCCATCTTATTTTTCAGGTCCAAAATTGGGGGGAAGCTCAAAATCCTTTGCCGTATTTTTTTTTAACTTCTTTTGCAATAATTGGAATTTGATTATATCGAGGATCATCCCTTGATAATTCAACCACTTTTACAGATGTACCTATATTTTTTCCTTCATTTGCTTTAAAAAGTAAATGAGCGAAATCATAGTTTATTCTAAATTCTATTATTTCCTTCATTGATTTAAATCGGCTAATTCCTTTTCTAAATCTATTTTCCGTTTAAAATAAGTTCTCGTTGCGCCTTCGTCAACATCTACTAACTTCTCATAGTGATTGTTATCGAATACTAATTCATAATACCCCCAAATAGCCTCTTGGTAGGGATAATTTTCATCTGTGTTTTTTAGAGATTTAAAGAACCAACTTGTAGGAATCTTGTTATCAGTAACTTCAAAAAGTGGGTATGGGTAAGCATACACGTATCCGCCATCATCTATTAAATAATCCAAAGTCCCTTCACCAAAAATCATTCCCATTACGAGATATTCCTTGCCAATTATCACTCCAAATTTTGTGTGTTCAGTAGCCCCAAACCTTCCTAATTCACCTTTGTTTAAAGGCTTATTTTCGTAACATCTTAGTTCTTCTCCAGTATTATAAATACAACGAATTTTCATAATTATTTGAATTTAAAATCATCAACTGCTTTTAATATGCCATCTTCCCACTGACCAACATAATGTATATTGGTCTGTGTTCCGTCAAGCCCCGTATGAATGTGTTGCATTTTGCTCCAATCGAGCCAGCCTTTATCAATATATTTGATATACTACGTTATTTTATAACGACTATAATTTAGTTGACAATTCTGGTTTTAGCCAAAGTGATACTAATTCGTTGTCATCGTTAATTACAGCAATACAATTATTCATAAATTCAACTGCAGTGTCTTCTTTTTCAGGATTGCCGACACATATCCAACCATTTTGACTATCTATACATACTGGCAAATCCTGTTTACTTATTTTATATGCTAAACCACTTTCTAAATCATCTACGACTTTTAGAAGACCTTTACCACATTGAGGGACTTCATATTTCGATTCCATTTTTTTATTTACCCCACAGAATCCCCAAACTTGAATTATTTTTCTATCCTCATCAACCACTGACAGATTAAGCCCATTTACTACAACATCAAAATTTACTTCCTGAACCAATGGCTTTGTATCAAAAGATCGTTCGGTCGCATTATATACTAATTTTCTATTTTCTGCTTTTCCTGTATACTCTATTATAAATTTCATAGTTAATGGGTAAAATTGAAATGATAGATAAGATTTGTTTCAGGATTAATACCTAATTCCCACGTTCCTTCCGAACCCCTAAATATACCAGGCACTCTCCAGTTCATTCCTCCTGGAAAATCTACATCGGGGACACCTTCTCCTGCTGACATAATCTCTTGGATTGTTAAAGGAGAATTCATATAAGGTCTTGCAAGTTGTCCAGCATTTTCTCCTCGCTGTACTACTTGATTTAAATGATTTCCTGCTGTTTCTGTATATGTATATAGAGACTCACTTCCAGCTTCAGCAGTCGCATCCGCCACCGCCTCCACGCCCAACTTCGCAATCCCCGTAGCAATAGACTTTACCAAAAATACATCGGAAACAGCCAATAAAGAATGTGCAATACCCCAGCCCCAATGCCCGTTTTGAAAATCATTCTTAATGTGTTATGGAAGGTCTAACTCTTCAAAGTGGTTTAAACAAAGTCGCAATTCCTTTGCTGATTTTAATAATTTTTTTTGTATTTCATCTTTGGCAATAAAGTTTACAAAATATTTATTATTTAAATTGATTTCACTTTTTTCAATGGTTGGCATAATTTGTGCGTTAAGACGAGTTAAATGTAGTGTTTTTGTCTTATCATCATAGTTTGGTAATTTTCCATTTTGAAGTATAAAAATAATAACCTGCAAGTAATCTTCTGCATTTTCATAAGAAATGGAAATAGAAATTGCTTTATTTTTAAACACAATGTCATAAAAGAAATTACCATTAATTATTTCTTCTGGCGGCTTAAAATCAAATTCGGTTATAAGAAATCCAAAATATGATTTTACTGTTTCAATATACAGAT
>JAATGU010000147.1 GCA_015654535.1 Bacteroidales bacterium | reverse complement strand
GCTGTACGGGTCAACGCGGGTTCGTACCAGCAAGGCTGAGCTTCTGAGCATGTCGTGAGTACTGACAGCACGTATGTATGCATACTCAGTGCAAGATCTTTCGATGTCAGTACGCTGGGTCATAAAGTCTTTGAAGAAAAGCGCGAAGTAAAGCCCAAAAAGGATCAGAATATCTTCTATATAAAGGCTGCCCGAGGAGCGGATGCACAAGGGGAGCGGACTTCCGATGGTTTTGTGGTGTACAAAGGTTCTGTAGCTGCGGATTCTACCACAAGCTCCATGGCAAATTCGTCCTTGAGATTAAGACAAGTACTCATTGATAATGGAGATTTACAACTGGTAGAGGGTAATTACGTATTTACCGAAGATTATATCTTCAGCAGCCCAACTACCGCAGCCGTTATAGTCATGGGGCGTAATGCCAACGGACTGGCAGAATGGAAACTGGCAGATGGGAGAACGTTGAAAGAATATGAAGCGCTGTAAGAAGGTCCTTTTTTAAAACTAAACCTATTGACAAAACACTATGATTTCAACAACCATTGATGAAGTATTTACGCTGACAGAGCAAATCGGATTATTTCAACAAGAATCTGATATAAATAATTTTAACGAGGCTAACAGCCTTTCAGTCTCTTTTATTGAGCGCTATAAAAAACTAAAAAAGGAACAGCCTTATCATATTAATGTAATTGATTTATTGAGAGCGAACGAAAACGCTCATAGCAGGATATTGCTTCACCTACTTAAACAGAATGTAAACGGGAAATATGAAATATTGGAAAGCTTTCTCCAGACTTTATTTCCAAAGTTTAATTATACGATTGAAAAGCCTAAACTTACATCGGAAAAATATCGAATAGATTTGCTAGTGCAAGAGAGAGGTAAATATGCCATCATATTTGAAAATAAGATTCACGACGCAGTCATTCAAAAAAATCAAATAGCCCGTTATATTGATAAAATGAAAGGCTTAGGGTATTCCGAGAAACAAATATACGTGCTATATCTGCCGCCAAATGATTCCAATCATCCAAATGATTGCTGTTGGAAACTAGAACAATCGCACTGCAAAGAATGTGACCGGATAAATGTACATAGCAATTGTATTGAGGGTAAATCCTACTTACCTGCTTTCGAAGAGCGTTATTCCCTTTTGACTTTTAGAGATGATATTATACCCTGGCTAAAGAGAGATGTTCTCCCAAATTGCAGAATCAAGGACAGCTATTTACAGTCAACAGTAGTACAATACATTGACCATTTGGAAGGATTATTTGATATAAGAGAAATAAATAAAAAAATGAATATGGAACTTCAGGATTACATTAAACAGACATTGAAATTTGAGGAAAAACCGGAACACAATCTGGTGTTGGTAAAGAATAAGATTGACGACTTGAATAAAGTCATTAATCAACTAAATAGTCTGAAGGAGAGAACTGAAAATGATTGTTGGGAACAATGGCAAAATCAACTTCGCACCGATTTTCCACACTATAAAGTAATAGATAGTAAAGGCGAGTCAAAGAAAAATATACTTCGCAAAGTTGGTGTTATCATTGAAACCAAAGGTCTGAAATTTTCCGTATTAATTGAAAAAGAAGTAAATATCTACTATGGAATAGGGCGTCATTATAGTAGCGAAACTCTCATAACAGAAGTTTCAGATTTAGTAGCACCCGTTCTTGACGAGTTAAGTGGCTTTGAACGTACGGAGTGGTGGTATGGTTGGAAATACACATCATTTGAAAATGGATATATGCGATTAAAAGCATTGATTAAGGAAGTTGAGAAATCCTGTATGGGTTAATCCCCTGACGGGGAATTGATCAAGATATTCTATGTTTTCTATGGATATAAAAGTCCTAACGGACTAAGGTCAATGATAAATTGTAATAAAAAGAAGCTTATAAACTAAGAAACAATGAATAATTCAGAGAAACTGGATAAAAATAATAAAGAATTTAGCTATGCCGAGCAACTGATACTTTATTCCAATCGGTCGATCTACCTAACAGGAAAGGCAGGTACAGGTAAGTCAACGTTTCTCAGGTATATTAAGCAACATACTACCAAAAATGTGATTGTAGTTGCCCCTACCGGTATAGCTGCTATCAATGTAGGTGGGATGACAATCAATTCATTCTTTCAGTTGCCCTTTACACCCTTTGTATGGGATTTGTTTAATGATGCTCAGCAAGAGGGTTTTTACAATTTCAGTAAAGAGAAGCGGGAGATCATTCAAAAAGCCGATCTAATTATTATTGATGAGATTTCGATGGTACGGGCCGACGTGGTGGATGCAATCGATTATCGGTTGAGGCATTTTGGAGGAAAAAAACACTTAGCTTTTGGAGGAAAACAAATTCTTTTTGTAGGTGATAGCTTTCAGCTGGAGCCTATTGCTCAACGGGATGAATGGCAGATACTCAGTAAATACTACGAATCTCCCTATTTTTTTAGTGCCAGAGTATTTAAAGAAATAAACTTTATCAACATAGAACTTCAAACAGTATACCGACAAAGTGACCCAAAGTTTGTATCATTACTCAATAAAGTAAGGGTAAAACAAGCCAACGCAGAAGACCTGCACGAGCTAAACAAAAACTATATCCCTGATTTTACTTCCGTCGATAATGACGGCTACATAACCCTGGCCACTAAACGGGATATTGTAGATGCAACTAATATGAAACGCTTAAACCAACTAGAAGAAACTGTTTTCCAATATGAAGGAGTTGTAGACGGTGTCTTTGGTCGTGCAAACTCACATAATGATGACTTATTGCCTACCAACAAAATATTGGATTTGAAAAAAGGGGCACAAGTGATGTTTGTGAAAAATGACAGAGGTGGCAGGTGGGTAAATGGAACTATTGGAGTAATTGAAGAATTGAATGTCAAAACTATTTCGGTGAGCATTTCCCAAAAAGAAGAAAAAGTTAGTTATACGATTGAGAAAGCAGTATGGGAGAATATTAAATATGAGCTGGACAAGGTAACCGGAAAAATAGTAGAAAAAACGATCGGAACATTTACTCAATATCCAATAAAACTAGCCTGGGCTATCACCATCCATAAAAGTCAGGGGTTAACTTTCGATAAAATAGTGATTGATATGGGTACCGGTGCCTTCTCGGCAGGACACACTTATGTAGCATTAAGTAGATGTACCAGTTTTGAAGGTATAAAACTGAGAACACCCATAAGACCTCAGGATATTATTGTAAGAGATGAAGTAATAAAACTGGCACAAACGGCCAATGACGAAACTGTTATCAACAATGAATTGTCAGACAGTCGAGCCAATTATTATTACCGGGAATGTGTGCAGGAATTTGGGAAAAATAATTTTGTTGAAGCTTATGAGGCTTTTATTAAAGCAAAAGGGTATAGAGATGATACCTCAAGTATTCTTTTTAAAAGACTATTATCGATAAAACTTCATCAGTTAAAGGCAAAAAACAAGGATATTGACCAACTGGATACAGATAAGAAAAAACTATCTGCTGAAATTGAGAAATTGAAAACAAAGCTCAGAGCAAAAGATAAACAAATAAAAGATTCTTCCACTGCGTTATTGGAACTTCAGGAAGAAATGGAAACTCTGTATCGTACAGTAGATAGTAAGGAGCGTGAAGAAAGGTTTACAGCAGGTCAACTACAAATAGCTCAAAAAGAAATAGCTGAACTAAAAGAAGAAAAAGCACGTATTGTTGATCAGTCGGAGACTGAGACTCAAATTAGGTTAGAAGCAGCTAATCAGACCATAATTCATTTACAGGAAGAGAAAAAGAATCTGTCATCAGAAATTTCGAACTGGAAAAAATATACTTTAATTGCTGTAGCAGTTGTATTTATTATCCTGATTCTAATAGTAATAAAATTGATTAAATAACACAGTCAGCAAGTCTACTCTCAGGTCTGGGTTAATCCCCTGACGGGAATTGGTCAATATATTCCATATTTTCTATGGATATAAAAGTCCTGATGGACTAATGTCAATGATTAATTGCCAATCGGACATCATCCATGTATTCTTTTTATCAATCCTAAAAAAGTCCCGTTGAACCAATCGATTCAACGGGACTTTTTAGTTAGTAATGCGAATCAGGAGTTGCATACATATACATTCCAGTTGTAATGAGTTATTTCCCGTAGGGAATATATATCAATAGAAAATAAAAACAGACAGGACTAATTCCCCCTAGGGGATAAATAGGGTGAAATATGAGTGTTCCCGATAGATCGGGACAAGCTCTACGGACAATAAACAGGCACATCTGTTTATTCTATGGATATATAAGTAATAGGAATTAAATAATGTCCTATTTTTCAG
>JAATGU010000059.1 GCA_015654535.1 Bacteroidales bacterium | reverse complement strand
TGAAAGTGGGTTTGGACAATAAATTGCTTAATTCCAACAGCTTCCCCCTTTTCTCTGAAATCTTTCAGAATAGCAATTAATTCATCATCCATGCGCATGGGTAGATAAACCGGTAATCTGGAGCCAAGACGAACACGACATATTTCTGCATATTTTTCTCCATCAGATCGCTCCAAATTATCTTTTATCTTTCTCTTCGCCATTCTAAGTACAGCTTCCAAGATTCTTTTCAACGTTTTATTCTGACTCATAAAAGCATCTCCACCAGTGATGAGAATATCGCATAACTGAGAATCTTCCTGAAAGTAATTCATTAATCGATAAAGCTTTTTGTCCCAACACTCCTTTGGTTTCAATGATTCAAAATTGAAGTTCAAATGTTCACTTTGAAAATCATACATCCGCTGACAAGAAGCACATAGACCACCACATGCCCTTCCCATAGAATCCGGAATTAATATGGCAACTTCCGGATATCTCCGGTGAATATTGTGTTCTTCGGGCAAAAGCCAACCTGCAGCGTTAGGCTCTCCGGGAATAACCTCATCTTCTTTTTCCCATGCACGAATACTTCCATATGTTTCAACCAACTCTTGCGAATAAAGAATATAGGAACGGATAGTAGCATCATCAAATCCTTTTTTTTCTATATTTAAAAGAGAGAGATAATAGGGTGTTACAAAAAAAGGCATATTCTTCTTTTTTGCTTCCATTAATAAACTCATTGTCTCAGCCGAGAGTGAGTTATCTAAATATAGATTGAGATCCAATGGTTTCTTTACAGCCATTGCGAGATGAAAACGGCTTTCATTCCACCAATGATATACGAGTTTGCGCTTTCCTTCATCCGATAACCCTTCAGAAAAATAATATTTTGAAGAAAACGCAGACTTTTTTTCTATTTTCTTAATTAATAAATCAATGATTTTACCTTTTCGGATATTTCTGGTTTCTATCACTTCTTTGTCCAACCCCGTAGGCCATCTACTCATTTCTTTTTTCAAATGCCCAGCATCATTAATAACTTCTTTTGGCTTTTTTATTCGCATAAAAGAAAAATAAAGATCTATATATAAGTCTAACGACCTATTTTTAAGATCCTCACTTATTAAAAAACTCCATAAGTAAGAAAAGGTTTGTATCTTTCCCTCACTTCCCTTTGAAAGTTCATAAACATTTTTGTTTTCATATTTCAACATCAATAAAACATGTTCAATTGCATCTGTTTTATCATTATTTAAAATTCGGCTTTCCAATTCAGCCATTAAATAAGAACGAAGAGACTCTACAAAAGCATTTCCATCAAAACTATTTATTGCTAAAGCAACTAGCTCAGAAAATTCTTCCGCATACTTGTCTCTTAATTGAGTAGCTGATAACGATAACAAAAAAGAATTTATCATTCTTTTAGAATATAATAAAATGAATACTTAACAAGAAAAACAGAAAAGCCAATAAAAGTTATAAAAAAGTCAATAAAAGATGTATTTTTATAAACAAATAAGCGACTATAGTGTTCCCAATAAAAGAAGTTTTTGATATAATTTGGCTAAAAATGGATTATTCTTTAATAAATAAGAATTATCTTTGCAGCAAATCATTAACAATAAACTAAACATTTAATTAAAAACGGTTAATTTATGAAAAAAGTTAAAATTTTATCAGCTTTACTAAGCTTTTCCTTAGTATTTGGAGGATGTAATATGTCAAA
The DNA here is from genome assembly GCA_015654535.1 of Bacteroidales bacterium. Lineage (GTDB taxonomy): Bacteria > Bacteroidota > Bacteroidia > Bacteroidales > Bacteroidaceae > Bacteroides. The sequence goes on along the minus strand of JAATGU010000059.1, from coordinate 95,766 downwards.
TACTGCTAAAGGTGGTCTTATCGGTGGAGGTTCTGGTGCCGCTTTAGGTGCAATTGTCGGTCAAATAGCTGGAAAAGGAAAAGGTGCTGTAATTGGTGCTGCAATTGGTACTGCTGTTGGAGCCGGAGCCGGAGTTATCATAGGACGAAAAATGGACAAAGCAGCTGAAAAAGCAAGAGCTATTGATGGAGCCAATGTTCAACAAGTCACAGATGTTAATGGACTGTCTGCTGTAAAAGTTACTTTTGATGGAGGCATTCTATTTGCTACAAATTCAAATACACTAAATTCTTCTTCCAAAACGGCTTTAACAAAATTTGCAAAAGTATTATCTGAAGATCCAACAATGGATATTGCTGTATACGGACATACAGACAACACGGGTTCATTGGCTGTCAATCAGCGCATATCAATAGCCCGTGCAAATGAGGTTGCCTCTTATTTAAAGAACAATGGAGTTCCTTCAAGACAATTTAAATATATAGATGGTAAAGATTTTCAAGAACCTATTGCTAGCAATGAAACAGAAGCAGGAAGATCACAAAATCGTCGTGTTGAAGTCTATATGTTCGCCAGTGAAACAATGATTAAAGACGCAAGTAAATAATCTAATTTTTAATAGATATAAGTGTCGTGTAAGCTATGTTAATGTGCTTACACGATTTCTTTTTATAATCCTTTCAAAAGAGCTGTTATTATGATAGGAAAAAAAATTCTTCATATTCTAAGAAATCTTATTTTTTTGTTTTTTGCATCAACCGTTATAGTCGTTATTGCCTACCGCTTTGTTCCGGTATATGTCACACCTTTAATGATAATTCGCTGCGGACAACAGGTTATGCATGGTGAAGATCTCACATTAAAACACAAATGGGTTCCGCTTGAAAAAATTTCAAAATATTTACCTATGGCTGTGATTGCTTCTGAAGATAATAGATTTGTCACTCACAACGGATTTGATTTTGATGCAATTGAAAAAGCTACAAAAGAAAATGAAACAAGGAAAAGAAAACGAGGAGCAAGTACTATCAGTCAGCAAACAGCAAAAAATGTATTTTTATGGCCCGAATCATCATGGACCAGAAAAGGCTTGGAAGTCTATTTCACAGTCATGATTGAACTATGCTGGTCAAAAGAACGCATTATGGAAGTATATCTAAATTCGATAGAAATGGGAAATGGAATATATGGAGCTGAAGCTACGGCAAAAAATAAATTTAATACAACTGCAAAAAAACTCAGCAAAGGACAATGCGCCCTAATTGCTGCTACGTTACCAAATCCGATTCGCTTTGATTCAGCAAATCCTTCTAGATACATACTTAAAAGACAAGGACATATTTTAAGGTTAATGCAATTACTCCCCAAATTTCCTCCTAGCAAATCCTGAATCTACTTATAATACAAAGATCTATGAAAATACAGTTGATTATATGTGTGTTTTTAATTACTTCTCTGCCAGCCAAAGCACAACGAAACGAAGTTTTATCACCGCATATCCAAAGCCTACAAATAAAAGTGAATAATAATTGGTTGGCGCCTCCTATTATAATATTAAATTCTGAGGATGTAATGGAGATTTCTTTCGATGAATTATCTCATGAATATCATCGTTTTCAATATGAGGTTTCCCATTATAACGCAGACTGGACACCTTCTGGATTGAATGAGATAGATTTTTTAGAAGGATTTAATAATAATCCGATTGAAGATTACCAAAATTCAATTAATACTACAATGCTATATACCCATTATCGTATTCCTTTCCCTAACGATCAGGTTAAATTAAAAGTTTCCGGGAACTATATGATAACGGTCTATAATGATAAAGATAACTCAAAACCGATATGTAAGGTTTATTTTTCTGTCATCGAAAAAAAAGTAAGCATCTCGGCAACTGTAAGTAGCAATACTGATATTGACACAAACAAAACTCATCAGCAAGTATCATTTACAGTGAATTATGCCGGATATAATATCCGTAATCCTCAAAGTGAAATTAAAGTGAAGGTTTTGCAAAATCTTCGAGAAGACAATTGTGTAACAGCTGTTTTACCTTCTTATGTTAGTGAAAATGAATTACGATATGAGCATAACAGAGATCTCATCTTTGATGCAGGGAATGAATACAGACGTTTTGAAATGGTAAGTATACATCATGCAGCACAAGGTATACAGAGTATTCAGTTTCATGACCCCTATTACCACGTCACTTTATACCCTGACGAACTAAGAATAAAAAACTATAGTTATGATAAAGATCAAAATGGGCGTTATTTAATTCGATATGAATGGGCCACTGATAATAATACAGAAGCCGATTACCAATTTGTACATTTCTCTCTTCCGTGGAAAAACGCATTGCCAAATGGTTCTTTTTATTTGGAAGGGCAACTCACTAACGAGAATTTAACCGAGAATTATAAGCTAAAATATAATCAAGAGACACAATCTTTCGAGACTATGCAACTACTTAAGCAAGGTGCTTATAATTATCAGTATTTATTTGTACCTGATGGAAGTAAAAAAAGCACGGGGGCACTTACGGAAGGAAATTTTTATGAGACTGAAAATGAATATCTGATATTAGTTTACCATCGTCCCTTTGGAGAAAGATATGATAAACTGATTGGCATGCAACAAGTCTATTTTAAATAAAGAAGAGAACGTTCTTCTTTGCATAAAAGAACGTTCTCTCTCCTCAGTATTATGCTACGACATCCAGTCGTTCTATATAAGCTAAAACATCTCCTTTATTAACATAAGCTCCCTGCCTTACACAGACTTCTACAATACGTCCAAAGAAATTAGCTGGAACTTTATCATAAGTTCCCCATAACGTTCCGATATAACAGAATGTTTCTTCCGGAGAATATTTATGTCCCACTTCTGGAGAAGTGGCAGGAGTAGCAACTCCTACTTCCCAGAGCACCTGACCTTTTTCAATCGCTGTAATAGGTTCTGCTTTTGCACGTTTCATTTTCTTTATATCTTCATCCGTAAATCCTTGCTTTCCCATTTCAGCATCTTTCGCTCTTTGCAAGTCATCTTCAAAACGTTTCTTGGCTACTCCTGAACGGAAATCACGATACTGGCGATCATGCATGGCTAGTTCAAATAACTCTTCGTCGTCAGGACCAAATTCCCATCCGTTTTCTTTCATTTCTTTACGATACTCATCCAAAGCGTCCGGATAATTATCCTGAGGATTTTCAGTGGAGAACTCATAGCCTTTTTCTTTGGCCAAAGCAATTATTTCGGGTGCCAGTTCACCTGGTAACTTTCCACTCTTACCTAAAATCATATCCCAAGTATGAGTATCAATCATCGTCCAGCGTTCTTCCCCCTTAACCAATTGCATTACATTCATCAAAGCCACATTCTTCACATATTGACTAAATGGAGTTACTAATGGTGGATAACCAAGTTTGGGCCATACATAGGCCACTTCATCAAAAAGCATCACCACTAAATCATCTAGATGAAGTTCTGGCTGATTCTTACCTTTGAGAAACATATTGATACCGGCATGAACGCCTTTTAAATCAGCCATCATTGATCCCATCATTCCTCCAGGCAATCCGCATCCAAGCAATAAAGAAGAGGTGTATTTATTCGTCTGATCAATAAAATAACCTAAAAAATCATCAATGAATTCCTGAGTCATACTACGAGCTTTCATGTAAGCTTTCATATTAATCTCGGGAACCTGGAAGCCAGCATCTTTAAGCATTGCTTGTACAGATATTACATCCGGATGAACCTTACCCCAAGATAGAGGTTCCATCGCAACATCAATAATATCGGCTCCATTTTCACAAACCTCTAAAATAGAAGCCATGGAAAGCCCGGGACCTGAATGTCCATGATACTGAACAATAATCTCCGGATGCTTATCTTTAATCACTTTTGTTAGTTTACCTAACATAACAGGACGTCCCACACCCGCCATATCTTTCAAACAAATCTCTGTAGCTCCGGCAGCAATCAATTGATCCGCAATATCCGTATAATATTCTACTGTGTGAACTGGAGAAAAGGTAATACATAGAGTCGCTTGAGGAATCATCCCTGCTTCGAGGGCATAAGAAATAGAAGGAATAATGTTCCTTACATCATTTAGGCCACAAAAAATACGCGTAATATCAACCCCTTGTGCTTTTTTCACCTTATACATTAACTTACGTACATCTGAAGGAACAGGGTACATTCGTAATCCATTCAAACCGCGATCGAGCATGTGGGTTTGAATACCGACCTTATTAAAAGGGGCGGTAAAAGTTCGGACTGCAACATTGGGATTTTCACCATAGAGCAAGTTTACTTGTTCAAATGCACCACCATTGGTTTCTACACGAGCAAAACATCCCATCTCAATAATTAGTGGCGCAATTCTTGCCAACTGATCAGCCCTTGGTTGATACTTCCCCGAAGATTGCCACATATCTCGGTAAACGAGGCTAAATTTAATTTCTTTTTTCATTGTAATTTAATGCTATATAAGACAACAAGGTTTGTTTTAATATCCTACATGCAAAGATAATAAATGAAATGACATTATGTCAAAAGATTCAATAAAATCAATCATTAATAAAGTATATTTAATATCATCTATCTATATCTAAGTTCGAAAAGGAAATAATCAGTATATTGTAAACATACCATTAAAAAAACAGGTGAGAGAGAAAAATGATTTTTTCTCTCTCATCTAATACTTAACAAATATCATATTATGCTATTTATCTATGCTTTATAACTTTGACACACAATCAATAAAGGTTAAACAAAATCTTTCAATTGCTGTTGTAGTCTCTGTCTGGTAAAAAAGATTCTACTTTTAACTGTACCCAGTGGCAAATTCAATTTATCTGCGATTTCGCGGTATTTAAATCCAGAGACATGCATAGAAAATGGTATTTTATATTCCTTAGGCAATGAGTTAACAACGCGATGAATTTCCTTAATATCGTAAGCACCCTCAGTGCTGTCAAACCCAGAATCCTGAGAAAGGTTGAGATGATACAAATTCTCTGTTTGGTCTACAAACGTTTGATCTCTCATCACTTTACGGTAATTATTAATAAAGATGTTGCGCATAATGGTATACATCCAACCTTTGAAATTAGTATCAGGGGTATATTTTTCTTCATTATCTAATGCTTTAAGAGATGTTTCTTGCAGTAAATCATTTGCTTCTTCACGATTAGAAGTTAATTTATAAGCGAAACGAAGTAGTTCATCTTGTACTCCCAGTAAATCTTTTTTAAAATTTAAACTTTTCATGTTTTCTTATTTTAGTGTTAGTACTACATTTATTTTTCCTTTAGTGCAATATTAATCTAAAAAAGTTCAATAGATAGCCTGAATTCTAATAGTAATTAGGGGATATTCTGATAAATAATAGTTTTTATACCCTAAAATAACAGTTTTCGGGCTATTCTCCTTTCAATCGGGGCAAACAAATTTGAAATTTTACAGCCAATATTCTTATAAGAAAGACACTACTGCCACTAATACATTGTACAAGCACTAAATCTAAATTCAAAAGAGTGCAGCACCAATAAACTATTCCTCCAATAACACAAGCAACAGCATAAATTTCTTTTCTAAAAATAAGGGGAATTTCATTAATAAAGATATCACGAATCACACCACCTGCAGCTCCGGTAATACTTCCCATTATAATAGCGACCCAAAAGGGATACCCCAAAGTGATTGTTTTTCCAACTCCAACAACCGTGAATAAAGCAAGTCCTATTGAGTCAAAAATAAAAAAAGTGTTATGCAGATGAATTAAATTCTTCCCAAATAAGATGACCCAAAAAAGTGCCAAAGCTGAACAAATTAAATAAATGGGGTTTGTCATCCAAAAAGGAGTAACATCAAGCAAGAGATCACGAAGTGTTCCACCGCCAATAGCGGTCGCTAATCCCACCACATAGGCGCCAAACCAATCAAACTGTTTAGCGGAAGCCAAGCGTATGCCACTAATCGCAAAAGCGAATGTCCCTATAAACTCTAAAAGTTGAACGAATGTAGGCATGTATATCTCTTTTTTTTGCAAAGTAACGAATAAAGTATCGTATAAATTAAAAAGCAAAGAAAATAATCATCATATTTATAAAAGAAAGCGTACTTTTGCTGCCGAAATAAATATCCATATTTTAGAAATGAAAATAACTATCGTTGCCGGGGCACGCCCCAACTTTATGAAGATTGCTCCAATAACAAGGGCAATTGACAATGCCAAGAAGCAAGGAAAAGAAATATCATACAGATTGATCTATACAGGAGTATCTAATGACAATAGTCTGGATCCGTCTCTTTTTGCCGATCTAGGCATGAATAAGCCCGATGTTTATTTAGAAATTGGATTTGATAATCTAACCGAATGCGCAGGAGCTATTATGCTTGCTTTTGAAAAAGAATTGAAAGAACATCCAACCAATATTGTGCTGGTTGTTGATGATTTAACTTCCACAATGGCTTGTGCTATTGTGGCAAAAAAACAAAATATAAAAGTTGCTCATCTTGTTGCAGGAACGCGCTCTTTCGATATGAGTATGCCTAAAGAGGTTAATCGTATGATTACCGATGGCCTTTCAGATTTCTTATTTACTGCGGGGATGGTGGCCAACCGGAATTTAAATCAAACAGGAACAGAGTATGAGAATGTATACTTGGTGGGAAATGTATTAATGGACTTGCTAAGATATAACCGTAATCGGTTCATAAAACCAACGATGTTTGATATATTAGGTTTAGAAGAAAAGAACTATATCCTCCTAACGATCAATCGTCATGCTTTATTGGAAAACAAAGAAAACTTTAAGGAACTGATTGAACGTTTGATATCAGAATCAAAAGGTTTGCCTATTGTTGCACCACTTCATACTTATGTAAGAAATGCAATGAGCGAACTAAACATTGAAGCACCCAATTTACACATTCTTCCTCCACAAAGCTATCTTACATTTGGTTACCTATCCAGTAAAGCAAAAGCTATTATAACCGATTCCGGCAACGTAGCTGAAGAAGCAACTTTTCTAAGTATCCCCTGTATTACGCTCAATACCTATGTAGAGCATCCGGAAACCTGTAGCATTGGTACAAATGAATTAGTAGGTGACAGTGCCGAAAATTTAGGTGCCGCCATTGCTAAAGTAATGAGAGGTGAATGGAAAAACGGGAGTCTTCCCGATAGATGGGATGGAAGAACCGCGGACAGAATTGTCCAGACTTTACTTCAACAGGTATAAATAGTACAAAATACATCTATCTGATTTTTAAGTATTAGCAATACTTAGAAATCAGATAGACAAAATAACTTTTTTCTATTTTTTCCGTTCCAGTTCATTCAATGAATCCATCTTCTTTTTTTCCAAAAAGTCATAAATGCCACAAAGGTGTTCTGTTACTTTTTTGTTGCCAAACTCATATACTTTGGTCACTAAGCCATTGAGAAAATCACGGTCATGGGATACTACAATGAGTGTTCCATCGAAATCATTTAAAGCCGATTTTAAAATATCTTTGGTCTTCAGATCGAGATGATTCGTCGGTTCATCCAATATAAGCAGATTAACAGGTTCCAACAAGAGCTTAATCATTGCCAAGCGAGTTCGCTCTCCTCCCGAAAGTACTTTTACTTTTTTGGTAGATTCTTCCCCGCCAAACATAAAGGCACCTAAAAGGTCACGGATTTTATTACGGATATCCCCTTGAGCCACATCATCGATCGTTTGAAAAACGGTTAAGTTCTCATCTAAAAGTGAAGCCTGATTTTGTGCAAAATACCCTATCTGTACATTATGCCCCAAAGTAAGTGTTCCTTCATGTTCTATCTCTTTCATAATACACTTTACCAAGGTGGACTTTCCTTCGCCGTTCTTTCCCACAAATGCCACTTTATCACCACGCTCAATTGTAAGATTCGTATTACTGAATATCAAATGATCACCATACGTTTTACCTACTCCATCCATTGTTACCGGATAATTACCCGAACGGGGGGAAGGAGGAAACTTTAACCGTAAAGCTGAATTATCTTCATCATCCACAGTCACAAGTTCAAGCTTTTCGAGCATTTTTACCCGGCTTTGCACTTGGCAGGTCTTAGAATAAGTTCCCTTAAAACGTTCAATGAACTCTGTTGTCTCAGCTATTTTTTTCTGTTGGTCCTCGAATGCTCTCTGCTGCTGTTCGCGTCTTTCCACTCTAAGTTGTAAGTATTGTGAGTAGCTGACTTTATAATCATAGATACGCCCCATCGTCAATTCAATAGTACGGGTTGTAATATTGTCCACAAACTTGCGGTCATGGCTGATTACAATTACCGCTTTAGAACTATTGATCAGGAAATCTTCCAGCCACTGAATGGATTCTATGTCAAGGTGATTGGTAGGCTCATCCAATAATAAGACATCAGGATTTTGCAACAAAAGTTTAGCTAATTCTATACGCATCCGCCATCCACCACTGAAATCACTGGTTTGACGGGTAAAATCTTCACGAGTAAAGCCCAATCCCAGCAATGCTTTTTCCACTTCCGCTTCATAGTTAGTCGCATCAATGGAGTAGAACTTTTCACTCAAAGCGGAAACCTGCTCTATTAAATCCATGTAGCTATCACTCTCATAGTCCGTTCTGGTTTCCAATTCTTTATTTAAACGTTCTATTTCAGCTTCCATTTTATGAAGATGCGCAAAAGCCTGAGTCCCTTCTTCAAAAACAGTCCTCCCATCTTCCGTCATCAGATGCTGGGGTAAATAACCCACCGTGCTATCCTTGGGAATAGAAATATTTCCCCGCGAAGGTTGACGCACTCCGGAAAGAATCTTTAATAAGGTGCTTTTTCCTGCACCATTCTTTCCCATCAGGGCTATGCGGTCTTTCTCATTAATTACAAAAGAAATATCACTAAAAAGGGAAGTACCCCCGAACTCAACTGTTAATCCTTCTACTGAAATCATTATTATCTTGCTAATTAGGGCGCAAAGGTAGTAAAAAAAAGCTCACTCTACAGTATACCTACCGAAGAGTGAGACAATATAATTCACTAATAATTCTTATTTCAAAGAAATATATCCTACTTCTGCTACTATTTTTTGACCTGGTGCAGAAAGAACGTAATTAATAAACGGAGTTACTTTAGCTGCATTCTTTTTATCATAATAGAAGAAAAGAGGGCGAACAACCGGATAAGTTTTATTCTTTGCTGTAGCTACGGACGGAGCAACAAACTTTTTACCATCATATGAAACTTTCACCGCTTTTACCTTTGGAGACACATAGGCTAAACCCACATAGCCGATAGCTCCTTTAGTTTGGCTTACTGATTGGATAATAGCTCCCGTAGCAGGCATTGAAAGAATTGATTTCTTGTAATTCTTATTTTTTAGTACATGTTCTTTAAAGAATTCATAGGTTCCGGAACTTGTTTCTCTTGAATAGGCAACAATAGGTAAATTTGCTCCTCCAACTTCTTTCCAATTTGTTATTTTTCCAGTAAATATATCTTCTAATTGTTGACGAGTTAGTTGGCTCACTTTATTACTTTTATTTATAACCACTGCTAATGCATCAAAAGCGATAGTCTTTTCTACCAAAGTTTTTTTGGATTGTTGAAATTTAGCTTTTTCATCAAACTTCATACTACGTGAAGCAGCTGCAATCTCTGTTGTACCTTCAAGTAAGGCAGAAATACCCACTCCACTACCTCCACCAGTTACTGTTACATTTCCACCTTTGCTTTTCATGTAGTTCTCAGCTTCTTTTTGAGCCAATGGTAACACAGTATCACTGCCTTTTATACGTTGAGCATAGACTCCCTGAGCCATCATGCTAATTAAAGCTATTGCAAAAATAATTTTTCTAATGTTCTTTATTTTTTAGAATTTATATTGTAACCTTAGGCACATTTCATCTCTTATAATTTAATGCTGCAAAGTAAGCACAACGATATTACATTTATGTTTCTTTTTAGTTACATTATAACTACATTTCTATCAACACTCTATTACATAAAAAGTTCTAAAAGAAAAGCACCTTAGTTAATATTTAACCAAAAGGCTTAGTAAAAATATAAAATATGAGCTCTACAATATTAGTCCTCTTTGCAATCTCCAAGAACCGGTTGTAGAATTTCGGGCAGAGTGAGGCTGTTACACTTTATCTCTGTAAGTTTTTTCTTTCCTGCTTTAGTTAAACTAAAATACATTTGCCGTTTATCCGTTTTTCCTAGTATCCGTTCAATCAACAGTTTTTGTTCAATAGATTTAATTACTTTTGAACAATGAGATGTAGTCATTCCTGTCTTTTCGGCAATTTCAGTAGCAGATAAACGACCATCAGAAAGACTACACAAAGCCATAGCTTCGTTTAATCCGATACTATACTTTTCATTCATCTGCACTTCAAGTTCATTCATTGCTTTATTAATATCTCGCAATAGACAAATTAATTTCATTTTTCTTGTTTTAAATAATCAAATAAACAAATTCACATTCGCTTTATCCGCACGCTCCATGTAAGTAGCCACCCCACCGATTGTCACTCCATCGAGTAATTCTTCCGCCTTCACTCCCATCACATCCATCGACATCTGACAAGCAATAAATTCCACGTTATTATCTATAGCCTGCTGGCGTAAGGATTCCAGCGAATCTATACCTTTATGTTTCATTATATATCGCATCATTTTGCTGCCAATACCCATCATATGCATTTTAGAAAGTTTCAACGCCATCGTATCCGAAGGAAGCATCATTGAAAACATTCGTCCCAAAATATCTTTCTTTACTTTTGGCTTATTCACCTTCTTAATGACATTCAATCCCCAAAAAGTAAAAAAGATGGTAACCTTTTCACCTGTAGAGACCGCTCCGCTGGCAAGTACAAAGGTAGCCAAAGCTTTATCTAAATCATCACTAAACAAAATAAATGTTTTTCCCTTGTTATTGTTGGTAGAAGTATCTCCGGCAAAAGAAGGAATCGTCTTTTTCTCCATCTTTTCAATGATTGCCACGAACTTGCCAGAATCGGCGGATTGTGAAATCAATTTATGACCAGTCATGTTACACCATGCCTCCGCATCCCGACGAAAGGCCGGATCGGTTGCTACAATCTCCAAGCGATCACCCACATTGATCTCCTCTACACTCTTTTTCATTTTCATAATGGGACCGGGACATTGCAAGCCACAGGCATCTATCTTTATTGTTTCCATCTCTTCCTTTTTATCTATACTCACTTCCTTTTCGCGAACAGCAGAACAATCATCCGGCTCTTCGTCACAAAGCACCACCGGAGCAGTCGCAGCCTGATAAAGTTTATAACCACCAGAAAGATTGAACACCTTATTATATCCATGCTGCATCAGTACTCTTACTGCAAGGTAGCCCCGAAGTCCCACCGCACAATAAATATAGATATTTTTATCTTGAGGAATTTCAGTTAAATGTTCCCGGATTCCATCCAAAGGAATATTTATGGCTCCCGGAATGGCTCCTAAAGAAAATTCATCCACTGTACGTACATCCAAAATAATACCATCATTAACTCGTTGAAGTTCCCTCCACGTGATAATATTCATTCGCTTCATCAAGATATTTTCTGCCACATAGCCAGCAATGGCAATTGGATCTTTTGCCGATGAATAAGGAGGAGCATACGCATGTTCCAATTGTGTTAAGTCATAAATAGTACCTTGTCGCTTTATCAATAAAGCAATTTGATCAATCCGCTTATCCACTCCATCATACCCCACAATTTGAGCTCCAAAAAGCTTTCCTGTTTCAGGACTGAATGTGATTTTAATGCTCATAGGCAAGGCACCCGGATAATATGCCGCATGGGAGCCGGAATGAGTGACCGAAGAGAGATAAGGTATTTCCGCTTGTTTCAATCTCTTAGCAGCCAATCCAGTGGTAGCTACTGTCAGATCAAAAACCTTAGCGATAGCTGTCCCGATAGCTCCTTCATATTTCGTGGTATTTCCAAGTACCATATTATCAGCACAAATGCGTGCTTGCCTATTGGCTGGCACTGCCAGATAATTCAACCAAGGTTTTCCGGTTATGGGATGTGTAAACTCAATGGCATCTCCCACCGCATAAATAGCTTCATCCGAAGTCTGAAGAAAATCGTTCACCACAATTCCTCCAGCTTCTCCTATAGCCAGTCCGGCTTTCTTTGCAAGTGTAGTTTCAGGACGTACACCTATAGAGAGAATCACCAAATCGGTCATGATAGATTTGCCGTTTACAAAACCTACCTCTATATCATCTCCTTTTTTTGCAAAAGTACTCACCGCATATTTCAAATAGAGATTTATTCCCTTTTCCTGCAAATGTTGATGAACAAATGAAGCCATGGAAAAATCAATTGGTGGCATCACTTGATCTCCCATCTCAACAATAGAAACTTTTGCTCCAGCATGATGAAGATTTTCCGCCATTTCCAGTCCGATAAAACCAGCTCCGATCACAACAGCTCTTTTTACCTGATGGGTATTCATATAGTTTTTAATGGCATCCGTATCACTTACATTTCGTAAAGTGAAAATTCCATCCAAATCTATTCCGGGAAAAGGCGGACGAACTGGTATCGCTCCGGGTGAAAGTAATAGTTTATCATATTTTTCAGTATATTCTTCTCCGTTACGAGGATGAACAAGCACCTCCTTTTTATCACGGTCAATGCTCACTGCTTCCGAACAAACCCTGACATCCACATTAAAACGGCTTCCAAACGATTCGGGAGTCTGCAAAAATAATTTTTCCCTTTCTTCAATCACATTACCTATATAATAAGGTAGCCCACAATTGGCATAAGAAATATAATCTCCTTTTTCTAACAATATTACTTCTGCCTCTTCATTCATCCGTCGAATTCGAGCAGCTGTAGTGGCCCCACCTGCTACTCCTCCAATGATAATATACTTCTCTCTACTCATTTTCATTCTATTTTATAACTTATTTCATTCACTCATATTCCACCATTAATATTTTCCAATGGAATACTTCTGCAAAAGTACTTCTATTTTCCAATAAAACAAGTTTCCAATAGAAAATAATTTGTTCTAACTATAAAAAAAACCGCAAGTACATCCATCACTCGTCACTACTTTTTATTAATAACCTAATTAACAACACAATAAAGTGGAAAATTCTTTTTTATCGACCACGCATCCATCACGAAATGAAACAAAAGAAAAATATAAATTGCTATTAAATATTTTGATTATTTTGTACAAAAGAATGCAATCTTCTGTACAAAACAAAGCAATATCCTGTACAGAAGAATTCATTCTTTTGTACAGTAAGATATTAATATCTAAAGCCAGACTGAAAAAAAAGATTTAATACTTTTCAGTGTTACCCACTTGTATTAAATAATGAGTTTATAGTGAGAGATGACTATTTAATTACACTCCTTCAAGCATTTTAGTGAACGTTTGAACAAAGTATATTCGGACGTTTAAACAAAGTCAAAGAGCTTTTTGTTATATATTTTTGTCCCAACAAAATAATTAAAAAATGGAACAGAATAATTATCAAGGAGCGTTACAAAAACCTTTAGATTTAGGATTTAACGCAACATCAACAACAAATGATGTAATCAAAGGCATTAATTTAGCAGGGAAAATAGCTATTGTAACAGGCGGCAATACAGGTATTGGTTTAGAAACTACCAAAACGCTTTCGAAAGCGGGTGCTACGGTTATTGTGCCTGCAAGAAATGTGGACAAAGCAAAGAAAAATTTAGCAGGCATTGCCAATGTAGAAATAGAATCAATGGATTTAATGAGCCCTACTTCCATTGACGCATTTACAGAGAAGTTTTTGGCTTCGGGCAGACCGTTACATTTGCTTATTAACAATGCAGGTATTATGTGGGTTCCATTACGAAGAAATAATCATGGAATTGAATCACAGTTAGCAACCAACTATTTGGCACAGTTTAGGCTTACGGCAAGATTATGGACGGCACTAAAAAAAACTGACGAAGCGAGAGTGATTAACGTTTCTTCTCAGGGACACCATTTTGCACCTTTCAATTTTGACGACCCTAATTTTGAACATCGCGATTATGAAACCTTACAAGGGTACGGACAATCGAAAACAGCTGTTAATCTCTTTTCGCTTGAATTGGATAATCGTGCCAAAGCTTTCAAGGTAAGAGCCTATTCATTGCACCCCGGCTCTATTGGCGGAACAGAATTAGCCAGAGAAGCATCATTAGAATTATTTCAACAAATGGGCTTCTGCGATGCCGAAGGAAATATTTTGCCCGAAGTATCATTATCGTTAAAAACGGTTCCGCAAGGTGCGGCAACAACGGTTTGGTGTGCAACAAGTCCATTGCTTAATAACATTGGCGGCGTGTATTGCGAAGACGTAAATATTGCAGAATTAACCGATGACACTTCAATGCAAAGTGGTGTAATGCCTTATTCTTTAGACGAAGCCAATGCAAAAAGATTGTGGGAATTAAGCGAAGAAATGACAGGTATAACTTTTCAGGTTGATTAATCTTTGTAACTTTGTACAACACAAGCAATATGGACTTTCAATTAAAATATATAACGCCCGACATTAAACTTTCTTGTTACGAAGACAAGTTGTTTAAAACAGAAGTGATATTTTACCACCATATGCTTGTGTGGTTCATTTCGGGTGAAACAAAAATCATTCAATCAGACGAAAATTATATATTCAAAAAAGGCGATATTTTTCTCATTCCAAGAAATCAATTAGCAACCATCATCAATTATCCAAAAGACGGACTGCCACACAAATCAGTTGTAATGCACTTATCTACTGACAGGCTTAGAGAATTTTATGTCAAACTGAATGTAAAACCCAAAACAGCTGTTACACAAAAAATCCGAAGTTTCAACAAACACCCTTTATTGGAAAGTTGTCTTGCTTCTCTGATTCCTTATTTTGATATGCAGGGAACCTTTCCCGAAGATATTGCTTCGTTGAAAATTACTGAAGCCATCAGTATTTTAAGAACGATTGACAAAGATATTGACAATGTTTTTGCCAATTTTGAAGAACCCAATAAAATTGACTTGGTGGACTTTATGGAAAAGAACTTTATGTTCAATATGTCTTTGGAAAAGTTTGGCTATTTAACAGGACGAAGTTTTACAACTTTCAAACGTGATTTTAGAAAAGCGTTCAACACCACACCACAACGTTGGCTGACACAGAAACGGTTGGAATTAGCACATTATCAACTTTCTGAAAAACAAAAACATCCTGTTGATGTGTATTTAGAAGTTGGTTTTGAAAACCTTTCGCATTTTTCTTATATCTTCAAAAAACATTTCGGTTACACACCTTCAAGCCTTTTAGTGAACTATTAACAAAGTAAATATAAGTCGTTGATAAAAATTCCTACCCACCTTTGTATCGTCATTTAAACAGATAATGTAGAATGGCTACCCATTTGCATTAAATAATAATTTATAGTGAGAGATGACTCCAAAAGGTGAGAGATAAAATGTAGGATAATTTGCTATCCATTTTAAATATATTCTTAATATACAACTAGTTAAGTCCTATTATATTCCATATAGTGACGGGTGAGAGATGGTTCTTTAATAAATTCTCTCCTTTTTATTCAGAATGAAGAAATATAGAATGATGTTATGCCTTTATATCTATTATTTTTTTAATTTTGTAGCCCTATATGAATATAAAAATTAAACATACTATACTTCCCGCACTCGCTATACTCATGTTGTTTGTCACTTGTAATTCCGGCGAAAACAATCATACAATGCTTGCTCGTGCCGATTCTTTAATGTATTATCAACCGGACAGTGCCTTACATATACTACAAAATATATCCAATCTTCAAGAAATGCCACGGGCCGACCGTGCAAAATACGCGTTATTATATACTCAAGCCAAAGACAAAAATTACCTCGCATTTACCAGTGATTCTTTAATACATATAGCAGTAGATTATTATGATAGCGGAGCAAAAAATGAACTTGCCGCTAAATCTTACTTTTATCTGGGACGAGTATATCAGGATTTGGGTGATGAAGCAGGAGCCATAAATGCTTATCTGCATGCAGTTAGAATATTGCCAGATAGAGGAGATAAACGATTTCAGATGTTACTTTATAATAATCTGGCCGATTGCAGCGAACATCAGGAATATTACGACTTGGCAATGAAAATGTTCCGAAAATCTTATGCGGTAACCGTGAATCGGAAAGAAAAAAAAGATTTATTTTTTTCTCTCCGGGGAATTGGTGGCATTTTTATGTTTCAAGAATGTTCTGACAGTGCACTTTATTATTATCAAAAAGCCTTGTCTATAGCTCTAAATACCCATGATTCCTTATGGACTTCGGCCGTTTTATGTGATATTTCCCGGGCATATTATAATAAAAAAGACTTCCGGAAAGCTTATCAATATATTTCAGCTTCTATCAAAATAGCTCCTAATAACAAAAATCCCTACCCCGGATATTTTTTGAAAGGAGACATTTTGGTTCACTTGAAACAAACCGATTCAGCCCGCTTTTACCTGAATTTAAGTAGACGTAGTCCAGATATATATGATAAAGCCGCTAGCTCAACGGCTTTATATGATCTTGAGAAAGAATCTGAAAATTATAAAAAGGCGGTGGAATATAATGATACCTTTCTTGTTCATTACGATTCTATTCAGAATATGAAAAAGAATGCAATCATAAACGATCTTTTACACAATCACGTATTAGAATTGCATAAAAAAGAGCTTTCCATCAAGCAACAGAAAAATATCACCATAATTATTTCCATCTCTGTGTCAGTAATTATTCTATGCATCATTTGGTTTTTTATTGCCGACAGGCATAAAAAAATAAAAATGCTTGCCTTGCAGCAAGAATTAATGCAAAATCGCTCCCGTATCAGGCTATTAAAGGAAGAGATAAAACAGATTCATGCTAATGAGGCAGGAACAAATAAAAGTTTGGTTGTTCATGAGAAACTATTTGAATTACAAAAACAGAAGATGGAGTTATGCGCTCGTTTGTTTCAAACCTCAGACTTTTATAAGAATTTACTCTCTGTTGAAAAATTGAAAATCAGAAAGGAAAAGAAATTACTTATCGATCCCAAAGCATTACGTGAATATATAAATAATATATTTGCCGACCCCATGCAAGATTTGCGTGACAATTGCAGCGAATTAACTTCAGACGATTTATATTATTCCATTCTTTACTATCTTGGCCTTTCCGACTCCACAATTTTTCTTTGTCTGGAGACCGAATCTCACCAAGCAATTACCCAGCGAAAGTATCGTATTAAAAAGAAAATGAACGGTCAATTATTTTCCTGGATTTTCTCTTCACATACTGCATAGATATACCTTTATACTCTCTTTATTATAGTACACTACAAAATTGTTATCTTTTTAAATTAAAGTATTGATAATCAGTGCTTATTTTTTCAACATTGTTATGCTTTGTTGGTTCCACCATAAAGATATTATTAATAGTTTTGTAACAAACTAATAACATATCTATTATGAAAACAAAACTATTTATCTTATTAATTCTCACATTTCTCTCTATTGGTGGAATATCAAAGAACTCCATTAACATTCGAAAAGAAGTCAAATTGCATTCGAAAGATAAAGTTGAAACCCGTTCTGCTGCCCCATGTCCTATCAGTGCAAACATTGATGGTGCGTTATTAACCGTTTCATTTTTAGAGTCTACAACTTCAAGACCTACGGCTATAGCTATTATAATCACAAATGCTGAAAATGGTGAAATTGTCTATTCAGAAGTTTACACATCCTCTTCCAGTATAACTATTGACTTAGATGAGTATGATACAGGCGAGTATCGTCTTGAATTTGCAATAGGCAATAGCTATTTTGTGGGGCTATTTGCCATTTAATAGAAAATATTAATTCACAGAATATTCCTTTTTTCATTTTATAAAACAGATTAAACAATTAACTAAATTCATTAATTATGAAAAGGACTGTCTTTTATTTATTTTTACGAAAGGCTATGCACAGAAAGACTTCGTTGAGACAAACAGTGAAGTTATTCCTTTTTGCCGTTCTAATAATTACCCCAACCCTTTATTTTTATGGACAGAACAAGATAAGATATGCCTATGATGGTGCGGGAAACAGAATTAAAAGAGAAATTGTATTAGCAAAAACACGTTCTATGGAAATAGACCGGAAAATAGAACCTCTTTCGGAATCAATAGGAAAACGTACCATTAATATTTATCCTAATCCTACCAGAGGTGAATTGAGTGTATCCATTTCGGAAGTGGAAAATAGCCCGGTAACCGGCTACGTATCATTATTTAATATATCAGGGAAAATGATATTCAGATCATCGCTAAAGCCAGTGAAAACTGACTTAAATATAGAGTCTGAACCCGACGGAATTTATTTAATGCAAATTGAAATAGATGGAAAAACATCTACATGGAAAATTATAAAAAAGTAATGGTTTAATATAACAAAAATACTATTATGAAAAGATACATATTACTCGTTTTATCATTCGCTTTCTTTACAATAGGAGTGAATGAACAGGTCTATTCCATGCCTTATAGAATGAATGATCCGAATAGCGTCTTTACATCCACAGGGTTTTGGAGTAACTCTATGAGTTTTTCTCCCATCACATTAACCACATCTCCGGTAGTATATCAAGATTATCCGGATCCATATAGAGGCATCGACACATCCTTAAAGGTTGGAAGAACAGAAGGTACTGCAACCGTTTCGCCATTAGGAGCTGTTACCTATCAGATACCTATTAAAGTGATGGATGGAGTCAATCAGCTGCAACCACAAATTACAGTTTCTTATAACAGCCAGTCCAGCAATAGTATAATGGGGCAAGGATGGAATTTATCGGCAACTTCCTCCATTGTTCGTGTCGGCAAGTCGTATTATTATGACAACGTTACTGATGAAATAAAACTTAATAACACGGACAACCTGATGTTAGATGGAAAACGACTGATTTTAGTATCTGGAAGCAATCTGGTTTCAGGTACCTATGAAACGGAAGTATCTGACTATAGTACAATTGAGTGCAAATATATTAATTCAAGGTACACTTTTCTGGTTAAAGCTAAAAATGGTTACCAGTATGAATATGGAACAACCGATGATTCTTATATTCAGGCACAAAATAGTAACGAAGCATTGTATTGGCTTCTTTCTAAAGTTAGTGATAACAATGGTAATTATATGACCTATGAATATGAAAAAAACACAAGTAACGGTGAATTCTATCTCAAGAATATTAATTACACAGGTAATGCTTCCGCCAATACTCAACCATCTTGTAGTGTTGAACTCACTTATGAAAGCAGAAGTGATATAATAACGTCATACGTTGCTGGAAATGCTGTTAGTCAAAAACTACTTCTTACGGGCATTAAGAACATTAATAACGGATCAATCTTAAAAGAGTATAAGTTTAAGTACTCATTTGATAATTATTATTCTAAACTAACAGAAATTGAAGAATATGGTCTGAATGGAGCCAAATACAACTCGACTATTATAGACTGGGGTGATTATCAAGAAGAATATTCTAAAAACGCCAATGAATATTTTTCATCAATTAATGTGAATAGAGAAGGGATATATCCTGATTTTGCGGACTTTGATGGAGATGGTAAAACAGATATGATGGCTTACCCTACAAAAACTCCGTCATCCGCTTATACCTCTTCTGATGTGGCTACTTTATATCTTGCGTACAATTATTATGGTGATGTTTCATTTTCTAAAAAAGCGACTCTACCTTTGGTTAAAGACTTTCTGAGCTTGATTTATGCAGATTTAAATGGAGATGGCACAATGGATGTCATTCGATTATCTTATGTTGGTAAAAATAATTATAGGTGTGACTATTTTATGTTTAACGGTACATCTTTTACTAATTCCGGGAAAGGATTTAATACCAGTGACAGTGGCATTTTAGTAGGTGATTTTAACGGTGATGGAAAAACGGAAGTATTAGCAAAAGGAAATAAAAACTTGTACAATGAAAATGGCACAGTGATAGCATCCGGAGGGATAGATAGCTGGGGAAGTGCATATGTCTATTGTTATGCAAACAATTGTTACATGACGGATTTTAATGGAGACGGGAAAACGGATATTCTGGTCATGGATGGAAACAGTTCTTGGGTATATACCTTAAACGGGAGTTCATTTTCCAGAATCAGTTCATTCAATAATATGGATTTAAAAAACTGGTATTTCACATATCCGGGAGACTTCAATGGAGATGGAAAAACAGATATATTGTGCCAGCAGAGTTCCAATACAGAGAATGTATACATCTTCTTCTCTACTGGTCAATCATTTATAAAGAAACAAATATATAATCATGATATCAAGGCTATGGTTTTTGTTGCTGACTGTAATCACGATGGAAAGTCTGAAATAATTCATGGGGAAGTCCTTTCTGGAAATAAATGGAAAATGAAAGTTGGTACTTTTAACGGAGAGAGTTTTATTAATGAATCTTATATATCAAGTTATATTGACCCTACTAAAATTAAAGAAAATGCGAGCCAGATAAGGCAATCAAATGTGGCAGTGGCAGACTTTGACGGTGATGGACGGGCAGAATTCCTCTTTGCCGGATATTCAGACATGAACATAATCTTTTCTTTTGCCGATAAACAGAATTTACTGGTAAAAACTATTGTAGATGGATTTGGACAACAGGTGGGATTTGAATATGCGCCGATCACCCAAAGTGGATACAGTAAATCGGAAGGTAGTACTTCTTTTCCCATTATCAAATCACAATTCCCATTGTACGTTGCCAGTTCTATGACTAATTCCGGTGCTGGTGCTTATAAAACATTGTCATATAAATACAAGGATCTTTATCTTCATAGGCAAGGTAAAGGAATCGTTTGTTTCGGTGAAATAACAGAAACGGATTATTCTAAAAAAATAAGAAGCATTTCAACATATAATCATTCTGGTAGTGCCGGCTATATACCCTATTTGTCATCCAAAATAGTGGAAACAACCGACAGTGAAAGAATTTATGAAGAAAATTATAGTTATTCGTTCCCTTCTCCGGGCGGTGTTCGGAGGGAACAGCAATTAACTCATACGTCTACTTCTGATAAATTAAGAGGGACAACAGAATCTGTATATTATTCTGCATTCGAATACGGCAATCCTAAATTAATAACAAAAAGCATTGACGATGTGTCTGTCCGTGAAGATAGAGTATATAAAAATGTAATTACAGATTCTAAAAGACTGCTAGGATTGCCATTGACAATTCAAACTTCAACTACCAGATCTAACAAAAACACATGGGTAGATAAAACAGCCTATACTTACGATAGCAATAACAGAGTCTCTAAAAAAGAATCATTCGTTAATAATGAAGCAAATAAAGTATCTGAAGAAAGTTTTTTATACAACAACTTTGGGCATATAACGTCCCGTTCTGTTAAACCATATAGTTCAACTGAAGCCCTTACAACTTCCTATAAATATTCGGCCAATGGACGGTTCCTGGAAGAAATGACAGATCCTATGGGATTCAAAACCATTTATACATACCATAGCAGTGGCCTTTTGCAATTGTCAAACGACTATAAAAACCATTCTACATTGTATGAGTATGATGATATGGGTAATTTAATAAAGACAACTTATCCTGACAACATTATAGAGACAAATGAACTGGCATGGAATCAGACTGTATCTCAGGCTATTTATTCAATAAAAAAAACATCTACAAATAACCCAACCACAATCACTCTTTATAATTGTCTTGGAAAAGAGTTAAGAAACAGTGTGACCCAGTTTAATGGTGAAGTAATTAGTATTGATAAAGTTTATGATTCAAGCGTCCGCCTGCAAAAAGAATCTCTTCCGTTTAGCGGAAATAGCGCAACGTTATGGAATAATTATGAATATGACGGATATGACAGACCCGTAAAGATCTCTTATGCTTCAGGAAAAGTCACTTCTTATAACTATTCCGGTAAAAGTACTTCTGAAACTAAAGATGGAATTACTACTACAAAGACAATAGATGGTACTAACAATGTGACGAGTGTGAGTGATCCATCCGGCACAATCACTTATACCTATCTTTCCAACGGAAATCCTGAATCCATAAAAATAGCCGATGATATTGAAACAACTTTTTCATACGATGAATATGGTAGGAAAACAGCCCTTAATGACCCCAGTGCCGGAAAAAAAGAATATGCTTATGATAAATATGGCTATGTCAATAAAGAAACCGATGCGGAAGGAAGGAGTGTGAGTTATACTTTCGATGAATTTGGCAAGATGTTGACTAAAACCACCGATGAATTCAATACTAATTATTCATACAACAGTGATCACCTGTTAACGTCCGCTGTTAGTAATAACGGTACTTCTTCCGCCTATACTTACGATAGTTACGGAAATGTATTAACAGAAAAAGAACTTGCTCCGGATGGAATTTGGTTACAAAAAAGCTACACTTATGTAAACGGAAGAGTAATGGCAACAACTTATCAGTCCCAAAACGAATCCATTGCATCGGAAAACTATCTGTATGCAAACGGACATCTGAAATCAGTAAAATTAAGCAATAACACATTGATTTGGGATTTGCAGGCTATTGATAATTTTGGAAATCCGACTAAGATTGTCACCGGAAATGTAACAAGGAATTACACGTATAATTCATACGGTATTCCCACAGGAAGAAATGCCGGCTCTACAGCAAGTGGCACATTCATGAATAGCTCTTATGACTTTAATCCGTCTAATGGAAACTTAACTTCTCGTAAGGATATTAACCGGAATCTATCCGAAGATTTTTTATATGATGATATGAACAGACTGACTGGCTATAAAGATGCAACGATAGCGTATAGCCCTATTGGTAATATACTCTCCAAAAGTGATGCCGGTTCAATGAGCTACAATAAGTATGCATTGAATGAAATAACGCCTGTTTCCAACATTCCATCATCATTATTAAGAACACAACAAGCCACTTACACATCCTTTATGCGTCCGAACACTATTACTGAAAACAGTTATACGGCACAGTTTACATACAATTCCGACTATCAACGGATTAAAATGGCGATAAAAGATGGTAATAATAACTATTTAACACGGTATTATCTTGGTGGTGTATACGAAATAGATCAAAAAGTTGGTGCGGATAAAGAAAAGTTGTATCTTGGGGGCGATTATTACAGTGCTTCTTCCGTATATGTAAAACAAAACGGAACATGGAAGTTATATTACATTTGTCGGGACTATTTGGGGAGCATCACGCATATCACGGATGACTCAGGTAGTTTAACTGCCGAATATAGTTACGATGCATGGGGTCGATTGCGTAATCCTGTAAATCAAACGGTGTATGACTCCGGAAGTGAACCTGAGCTTTTTTTGGACAGAGGCTACACAGGACATGAGCATCTTGCGATCTTTGGATTAATTAATATGAATGCCCGTCTTTACGATCCGGTAGTAGGGCGCTTTCTGAGTCCGGACCCGTACGTGCAACTCCCTGATAACCTGCAAAACTTCAACCGTTATGCGTACGGATTGAAT
The DNA here is from genome assembly GCA_015654535.1 of Bacteroidales bacterium. GTDB lineage: Bacteria > Bacteroidota > Bacteroidia > Bacteroidales > Bacteroidaceae > Bacteroides. Next base: position 72,147 of record JAATGU010000059.1, on the reverse strand, counting down.
AATCCTTTGCGTTATGTGGATGAAAACGGGGAATGTATCTGGCTTGTTGTAGGAGCCGTTGTGGGTGCATATATTGGAGGCGTTTCATCTAATCAAGGGGAATTGAATCCATTACAATGGGATTATAAATCCGCCTCAACATATTTAGGTATTGGTATAGGGGCATTGGGTGGATACGTGGGTGCTTATGGTATAACAAATCCGGGGACAGTTACTTTTGTTGGAGGGATAAGTACACCTTATGTAAGTGCTGGAGTAGCTGTTGGAGCTACAGGTTCCGGAACGGATTGGAAATACGATTTCCATTGGACTACGTCTGCCGGCGGTGGAGGAAGTATTGGGAATACCGACTATTCTTCCTCAGAAAGAAAGGTTGATGAAGCTGTTTATAATGCGGGAAATTCATGGAATTACAATGCATATTCGTATGCCTCTTCTTCGCTGCTATTATTAGCTGACGATGCTTCTGGTGCCGGAGTAATTGATGATGTATTAATTCCTGCTGCCTATGGTGTAGCAACCTTTAAATTTGCTTATGATAATGGAGAATTAATTGCTAAACAGGCAAGAGAAATTGCGCAGATAGCAAAAAGGAGCTTAACTCTTAAACAGGGATTTACGTATGAATTGCAAGCAACTCGAAGCGGATATTATCCTAATGTAAGAGGAGGAAAAGTTTATTTAAACCAAGGAGAAGTTTGGAAGTATGGAGAGACTACAAAAGGATTTGAACGATATCCTAAAAGGGATTTAGAGGATTGGGGCGTTTATATGAAACCTATATATTATGGAAATACTATCGAAATAAAGATACAAGAAAAAATAATGATCTATGGTTATGCCATTAAATATGGAACCCTCCAACCGGGAAATAGAATTTTCAGATAAACTAAAACTATAAATATATAATGTTATGAATGTGTCAATATACCAAACTTTTTCAGGAGATTTCGATTTGACATCTAAAGATGATGACATGAGTGAATTAGAAATGAAAATACGGACTTTTATGAAAGATAAAGTATATAGTGAGAAGGTTGAAAAATATCTTATTAGTATTATATGTGTACGCCCAGAATTTGATGAATTTCGCCAATTTCAGCCAAGTCGTCCTCAATACGTAGAAGATCGGACTTATAAACCAAAACTAGGCTTCGGTGAAACCCATATAAAAAAACATTTCACTATGGAGATAAAGCTCAATTATGAGACTTTTAAAAAGTCTGATAAGATGGACGGTCTACGAATGATAGCAAAAGAATTAATGAACTATTTAGAAAATTTAAAATACCCACAAAAGATTAAGGATTTTGATAAGGAGCGATTTAACGAAGATATGCGAAACTTCTTTATCAGTGAGAATTTGCTTGATGAAAGTTGCTCAAAATAGTTTCTAATTATTAATATGAATCAGGAGTTGAATTATTGTATTTATTCCACTAATCTTTTAACTCCTGATTCGCATTAATTGTAGACAATAAATATATTGTCGTTTTAAATACTAAAATAATGAATGAATTGGAATAGGCCTGTAATAGTTCCTGGTACTCAAGAGAAGAATTATCATCTGTTTTTAGAACTAATAAAGGCTAAATTTTAATTATATGGAAAATGTTGATAATATTTGATTAATGAAATTAATCTGTTTTTTGATATTATAGATAAAATTCCTTTTGGAAGCATATTAGCTATTGGTGATTATATAGGGGATGCTTTTAAAGATATTCCGGAATTGCAGGATCTGTTACTATTTCAGTTTGATGATGATTTTTCATACGAAAAAATATATCCTGACTATTATCTGGAGCAGCGATTGGTGGAGTAACCTCGTATTTCCAAGGTCAGAATGTTTGGACGGGAAGTGATATGGCTGCAGGAAGAAAAAGTCATAAACGGAATGTATACAATTGGGATAAATATGGTATAATATATCATCGGCTTTTTTATTCTAGTGGTAAATTCTATAATTTTAAATACTAAATTGGATATGTCAGAAGTTTTTTTTCTAAATTGCCAAAAAATGACAATGATGAAATGGTTCGGATTTTTTCTGCAATATAAAGATGAAGACCCACAGTATGTAAATTTTGATATGGAGTTGAATGTTTCTATTTTCTCTGCAAAGAAGAAATATGAAGTTAATATCAAGGAAATAGAACAATTAAAGAAAGATTTAGCGTTGATGAATGACTCGAAAATAAATTATGTGCTATTTTGTCCCCTTGGAGAATTCACTAGCATTGAATTTATCAGAGATAATAGAGGGGCTCTCTTTGTGAGGGGAGAGATTGATGATTTCAATATTCCACAGAGTGAGCTTAAATTTTCTTATCAGTTTGATCAAATTTTGTTGCCAGAATTAATACGTAATATTGATAATGCATTAAGAAGTGTGTTAAATTAAAAGTGGCAATAATATAGTCAATGAATAATTTAAAGAATAAAATAGTAGAAAAATTAATCAAAAAATAATATTGACTGTAACCCGATTAAAAGAATTTTTAAATGAAAATACGTAAAACTTTATCGGCAGCTTTCTTTTTGCTGCTTTTGTCTTCTTGTGCTCCCCGCGTAATAACGGATGTGATGAAAACTTATCCGGCCTTGGCTTCGGCCGATTCCGTTATTGTTTTTGAACCAGAAGAACTGGTGCCAAACAGTGCTGAACCTCTTGGAAAAGTATCGGTAATAGATGGTGGTATGTCTACAAAATGCAACTATGATCAGGTATTGAGGCTTGCACGTCAGGAAACGGCAAAAGTGGGAGGAAATGGGTTTGCCCTTGTAAACCATTTGAATCCTTCGTTCTGGGGAAGTTCTTGCCATCAGATTTCGGGAATGATGTTACGAATGACAGATATGGTGACTGACACGGTACTTCCCAATCCGGTGCAAAAAGCAATTGCACTAAATAAAAAAATGACAGAAGAACAAAAGAAAGAACGTCGGGCTCCACTTAACACAATAACTGCTAACGTGGGGTATGGATGGATTACCAGTAAGTTATATTCATCCTTCGGTCAATCTTACAAATCCAAAGGTGGTATGGAGTGGAAGTTGGAATACGACCGGGTATTCTCCAAAGGTTTGGGATTTGGATTACAGTACTCCGGGTTCAAGGCTTCATTACCTGACGGAGATTTGAGACTTTCCTATCTGGCTCCTTCATTTCTGATACGTTCAAAATATAAGAACTGGGTCTTTAAATACGGTATTGGTCTGGGCGTTTTTATCTATGATGATGAGTATTATCATTTCACAAGATTAGGAACCAATCTTGATTTAGGTATGGAATACATGCTTAATAAACACGTTGGACTGGGAATATCGACAAGTTGTATTGGTGCAAGTCTTCCCAAGCAAGAGGGTGCTAAGTATGATAAAGATGAATCAAGTGGCATTTCACGGATAAATGTTCAGGGAGGTATTCGATTCTATTTCTGATTGTTATAATATCCAGAAAATAACCATGATAACAAATAAAGCAAAATCATCTCCATTTAGATGACTTTGCTTTATTATTAAACGTATAAAGGACAAAAAGCTATTTTGCTACGTTATTAATAGCCTTACCCGCTATAAAAGCTTTAACATTCTCTGTCACGACATTCATTAAACGAATGCGGGCAGCCTTGGTTGCCCAAGCAATATGTGGAGTAATAAAACAGTTTTTGGCTGCAAGTAAGGGATTATCTGCCCGTGGAGGTTCTGAAGAAAGTACATCTACACCAGCGGCATAAATTACTCCATTATTTAGCGCATCGGCTAGATCTTGCTCATTAATCAACTGACCACGACCAGTATTGATCAGGATAGCTGTTGGCTTCATACTTGCCAACCGTTTTGCATTGACAAGATTATTGGTTTCTTCCGTAAGCGGACAGTGAAGACTCACAATATCACACTCCATAAAGATCTCATCCATCGTCATTATTTTAATTTCAGGAGGTAATTGAAGTTGAGATTTAGAAGTATAAGCACAAACATTCATGCCGAAACCAAGGGCTACCCGAGCAGTAGCATTACCAGTATGTCCAAGTCCGATGAGACCAAGTTTCAAACCATCTAATTCGATCAGCGAAGTATCCCAGAAACAAAAATCAGGATTGATTGCCCAACGTCCGTTTTTCACTTCCTGAGAATGAAGAGATACCTGCTGCGCAATGTTAAGTATGTGTGCAAAAACCATTTGAGCCACAGACATTGTACTATAGGCAGGTATATTTGTTACCACAATACCTCGCTCTTTGGCAGCAGTAATATCCACTACATTATAACCAGTTGCCGTTACGCCGATATATTTCAATTCGGGAAGAGCTGCGATAATTTCCGCACTGATCACCACTTTATTAGTCAATATAGCCTCTGCACCCTTAGCACGAATAACTATATCGGCAGCAGCAGTGCGATCATACACGGTGCAATCGCCCAAGGCTTTCAGGTCATCCCAAGATAAATCGCCAGGATTCATTCCATAGCCGTCTAATACTACTATTTTCATATTCTATTTAATTAATAAATCATTCATTATACCGATCTCCCCAAAGTTGCTTCATGTGTTCTTTCAGCTTTACCTCAGCAGAATTATTCTGCGGATGCCAAATTGATTGAGTTTTTAGTTCATCGGGAAGAAACTGTTGTTTTACAAAATTGTCTTTATAATCGTGTGCATATTTATAGTCTGCACCATACCCTAACTGCTTCATTAATTTGGTGGGTGCATTGCGCAAATGTAGCGGAACAGGAAGATTGCCCGTATTTCTCACTAACTCAAGTGCACTATCAATGGCCAAATAGGCAGAATTACTTTTAGGACTAGTTGCTAAATAAATAGTGGCTTGTGCCAGAGTAATCCTTCCTTCAGGCCATCCTATTTTCATTAGTGTATCAAAGCAGGCATTCGCAAGCAACAAGGCATTAGGATTGGCTAAACCGATATCTTCTGAAGCCGAAATCACCAATCGGCGGGCAATAAAAGATGGATCTTCTCCACCTTCCACCATACGTGCCAGCCAATAAATGGCACCATCGGGGTCACTCCCACGAATACTTTTAATAAAAGCAGAAATGATGTCATAGTGTATTTCTCCGTCCTTGTCATAAGCCAAAGGATTCTGTTGAAGTCTTTCTACTACTTTATCATCAGTAATCACGATGGGATCTTCACTATCGGAATCAACCACCAGTTCAAGTATATTAAGCAACTTGCGTGCGTCCCCGCCCGAAAAGCGAAGCATAGCATCAGTCTCTTTAATTTCTATATTCTTTTCCTTGAGTATGGTATCTTTGGTAAGTGCATGATGCAATAGTTCCAGTAAATCTTCTTTTTCGAGAGATTTTAACACATAAAGTTGACAGCGGGAAAGAAGCGGACGAATAACTTCAAAGGAAGGATTCTCGGTGGTAGCGCCAATCAATGTCACCGTACCATTCTCCACCGCTCCTAACAAAGAATCTTGTTGTGACTTACTGAATCGGTGAATTTCATCAATAAATAAAATGGGGCTGGCTTGAGAAAAGAAACGGCTGCTTTTGGCTTTTTCAATCACTTCACGCACATCTTTCACACCCGAACTCACAGCGCTCAAAGTATAGAAAGGAGTTTCCAGTTTATTGGCTATGATCTGGGCAAGGGTTGTTTTTCCTACTCCGGGGGGTCCCCAAAGAATGAACGACGAAATACGGCCCGCATCAATCATTTTACGCAAGATCGCTCCCTCCCCCACTAAATGTTTCTGGCCAATATAGTCGTCAAGTGACTTTGGCCGAAGTCTTTCTGCTAATGGTTGTGCCATATCATTCTTGTTATAAGGGAACAAATTTACATATTATTATTTAAAAAGGATAATTCTGTGGAAAAGATTTTAAAGAAAAGTATGCTAAGTGTACATTACCGCAAAAACAGAATGAATGGCAGAAGATTGCATGGATACGGACGCGAACATGGAATTGTTTTATAATATACTTAAAAACACTAATCTTACCATCAATATTCGTAATTCGTAGCCGAACTTTTGTCTACACATAAAGAAAACAACAGTAAAAAACAAATGACATTAAATAGCTGTTCTTCATTATTTATTTTTTTGTGCCTAATTTAGCATCCAACATCTTCATAAAATAGCCGCCTACAACAGAACGCGCCCTGAATCCCACACTGTTGCCGTTTGTTGTTTCGTGCCAGTCGCTCAAAGGCATACGAGTAGTTGTTTCATTGGCATATTTATAAACAGGATCAATTAATGTACCGAAGTCTTTTTCTGTAGTAGCAAGTAAAGCAGTCCACATAATCCAATCGGATTTTGTATATGTCTTACGACTATCCAAAGGTAAACCATAAGGGTTTTGTTTTGTCAGGTAGTAAGCCACTTCTTTCTTGGCAATATCCGGGGAAAAAACATTCAAACCAAGCATTTTGTCCCAAACCAGATTATATTTTTGGCTCCAGGTTCCTGTCTGATCAAAAGTCAATTTGTAATGATCTCCATCATTTGCCATCTTCTCCCATCTCTGTGCCATCTCTTTGGCTGTGGATAAGTATTTATCTGCAACATCTTTCTTTCCAAGCATATCAGCAAGAGTTCCGTATCCTGTAATACCCATAATGGCCTTAATTGATAGGTTAGCATTATGGGCAAAATGCCCCGCAAAGTCATCTGTACATAGCTGGTTAGCAGGATCTAATCCTTCACCGATCAAGTAATCTGCCCAAGTAGTGAGCACATCCCAATGTTTCTTTGCATAATCGGCATTCCCTTCTATTTTGGCAATTGCAGTTACTAAAATCAACATATTGCCACTCTCTTCCACGGGCATATCACCTCCGTAGGTTTGTCCGTTAGCTTGCGGATATGTCCCCACATCATGTGCTGCAAAAGGCTTTGTCCATTTACCACTTTCGCTAAAATAGAATATAGGGTTTAACATCCCTTTTAATAAATCCGGATTATAGACTAAAAATAAAGGAGCAGAGGGGTAAGTAACATCCACTGTACCGATAGATCCGTTGCTGAAATTCTCTTTTGAAAAAAACAATAAGTTGCCGTCTTTGTCTTGAACCAGTTTATGTGCCGCAATTGCTTGACGATAAGCTAAGGCACAGAGATCGGCATATTTCTCTCCTCCTGATTTTGCAGCATCGTTCATCATTCTTGTATTAAAATCTTCGCATCGTTTCATGATAGATGCATAATCGGAACTTGCTTTCTCGAACTCCTGGTATATGTTTACTGTTCCATTGTGTTTCCAATAAGGCATTAGGTTATTATGATAATATTGAATGGAGTAGAGGTCGTCATAACCAAGCATTAAGAATCCGTTATTGGATGTAGATGATATTTTCCCTAAATTACGAGAATATGTCAAGACAATCATCTTCTTTTTTATGTCAGAACAGAAAGTTGCCAAGCTGGAATTTATCTTCCCTTTAGTGGCAAATTCTTTTTTTGATAAGCGATAATCACCGAAACTCAAAGTAGCATCCTTATCTGTCTTACCGGCTAAATAGAAATATCCCCAATCGATACGAAGATCGTCACCTTTCTTTTGCAGCACAGGTTGTTCAATTGTTCCCGTTTTAAGATAGGAAATACCGTTTTTATTGTCGATTTTTTCAAAATCAACTTTTTGACTATCTTCGTTTACCGCCCATTGTGGAGTTGTATCAAAATAAATCTGCACATCATGCAACTTATTGTCGGTAGCTTTTACCTGATAAGTAATATAATTAATAGGACGTGACATTAAATCCAAATCACCCATTAACAATGGTGCGGTAAATATCAACGAAAGTTCTATCGGTCCGCACTCAAAAGTATAGAATGTTTGAGTGGGAAGTACATTAGCTGATTTCTGCATCGCTGTTGTTGTGAAAGCTTCAGCATCCCATTTTTCTGTTGCAGCAGTGGGTAAGATCACTTTTAACGGCAAATTCTCCACTCCCATAAATCGATATGATTTACCATCAACACGCAATACCCCTATAAGAGGATATTCTGTACCTGTCCAATGCCTTACAGGCTCGCTATATAGTTCGTTAGAAAATTGCCATGCACTAAAATAAGGATCTACAGTTACCAAAGGATAAGCCGGAGCACGTAAAGGGTTTTGTTTAGTTGCAGTAACTGTAACTTCACCTGCATTTACCTGCTGACAAGAAAATAGTAACAAGACACTAAGTAAAGAAACAAAAATATTCTTTTGCATAATTTATAATATTGGTTATTAGGATAAAAAAACAAATTCCTTATTATTTTAAATGATAATCCGTTATCACATCTAAATTGTTTTTTTATCTCATAATTTAGCAATGAATACAAAAACAACTTTCTTAGATGTTATAACGGATCTTTATTTTATTTTAGACGCACAACTCTTGAATAAATAGCTTGATCTGCACTTATCGTTTTAACGCCAATCCTAGCAAACAAAGCTGTCTCTTTGCTTAAATCATAACCCGTTATTATTGAAAGATTTAATAATAAACTTACGTTACCGACTTGGGGATTAACATCCTTTACACTGCTAATGTTTATGTTTTCATCAACAAATGAGGTTCGACCAATAAAGAGTGTAATCCAATCAATTTTTGAATCAGGAACAATTTGGGCTATATTACATGATCCTACCACATTATTACCATTCAAAACTATGTTGGCATCTGAAACAGTGAAAAAAGGTGTTACATTAAATTTTATAACTGTATTTCCTTTTACCTTTATAACAGTTGTATCCCTTGAATTTACCCAAGGACCGTTTTTATCTCTTGTAACCAACTTGTAAGTTCCATCAAATAAATCAGATTCAAAATGACCGTTTTGGTCCACAAATACTGAAATGGGGGTATTTAACTGGTAACCATCTTGATAAAGCTGAAATTGAATTGCGCCATAAGAACCTTTAAGTCCTATAGTTGAATCCTTATAGATAACATCACCTATTAATTTTGATTTTGGAGGATCGTAGTTATCAAGCCCGCAACTAGTAAAACCAATTAAAACTATTACTATGCATACTATATTAAAAATCTTATTATTATTCATCGCTTTATAATTTTATATTATTGATACGGATTCTTAACGAGTTTAGGATTATTATTTATCCATCCCTGGTCAATGAAATTATAATAGTTCCTTAGCTGGAAGTTTCTTGGAAAAGGTGAATTCGGTTCTTTTATCTTATCGTATACCCATTGGCCATTATGAGGATTATCAGGATCAACAATACGATATGGGAATAAAGCCCATTGTTGGGCAATAGGATCATTAACTTGACCGTTTAAAACCTTATCAGCAATTCTCCAACGTTTTAAATCCCACCATCTATGAGCTTCAAATGCAAATTCTACTCTATTCTCTCTAACAATATCGTTAAATGTAATAGTCTCCAAATCTGAGATGCCAGCTCTTTCTCTAACCATATTAATATATTTCACTGCATTTGTACTATTTCCTAATTCAAATGATGCTTCACAAGCAATCATCACAATCTCCGCATAACGGATTCTTGGGAACCACATATCGCTACCACGACCACGGGTACCAGAAAGAGACGTTTCATCTAAAAATTTTTTAAAGAAAAATCCACTTTTGTTAATGTATTGCTCGTTAGTAGTAGTCGGTCCATTTACTGAAGTTAACACTGAACCATCCTCATTTTTAGAGCCTCCTATACCTGTTTTCGTTGACCAGATACCATTTGCCAAAGATTTAACTCCTGCCTGTAAATCAACTTTTTGTCCTCTGAATGTGCCACCTGGATAAATGATAGATCCAGCAAGTCTCGGATCCTTGTTTTTAAATGCATCTTCAGGATTATTGTAGTAAATATAATCACCATTTGCATCTTTAGTTTTAATAGAACCATCCCTATTATTTGTGTATTCAAATGCTTCGACAATATTTAAAACAGGGGTAATGATTGATCTATCAATATCTTCTGCCAAAGATACCGGTAAGTTACGTGTTGTAAAGGCATGAGTCAAATCAGGCACCTTAAAATCTAAAGCCCAAATAACCTCCTGATTATTATCTTTAACACAAATTGCATTATAAAAATTTTGAGCTTTATCCGAATTGTTGTTTTGCAAATTATATTTTCCACCATCCATAACTTGTTGAGCTGCATCAAGAGCTATTTTATAATAATCGCTTGACTTTTCGGCAGGAATACCTACTTCATTGCCAACTGTCTTAATTTGTGGTGTATACAAATTATTGTATTTTGCAATTGAACCTGCATATAGAGCGGCACGTGCTTTTAGTGCTAATGCAGCCCATTTATTTGCTCTTGCACCGTGTACAGTTGGTTGATCGGATAGTAATTTGGCCGCGGCATCACATTCGCTTATTACATAATCATATATTTCGGTCTCAGTAGAGCGAGATATTTGCAATGTTGTAACGTCCATCCCTGAATTGTATTCAAAAACAGTATCTCCCATTATTGGCATCCCACCCATACATTTAGCCATATAAAAATAAGTATAAGCTCTCAAAAACCGAACTTCGCCTTCCGCTGATTCCTTCAAAGATTCATCAATAACATTTGAAGCTTTTAGCCCTTGGAGAAATTGATTGAAGTTTCTTATTAATCCATAATCATAAACCCTATCATAATCATCAGAATAATTAGTAAAATTATCAGGTCCACCACTTGAAGGGCATGCTTCATCAATATAAATATAATCATAATCGTTTGTTATACTTGGTCCCCAATTCACTCTGCCATAAAAGTTTGCTAAAACCGATGTAACCATAGTAGGATCACTATATACTTGATCTTCGGTTAAAATATTATTTGGCTCCCTGTCTAAAAAACCGGAACAAGAATTTAAACTTCCTGCAAACGCCAAATAGAATAGTATATATATATAATTCTTCTTTTTCATGTCAATTAGAATTTTAATGTAAGTCCTAAATTAAAGACTCTTGTTGTTGGATATTGTAAAGCATTACTAGAATCAATCTCAGGATCCATTACTAAATGTGTATTTGAAATCATGAATAGATTCTGTGCTAATAGATATACACGTAAATTAGAAATGTTCACTTTACTTAATAATTTTGTTGGTACTGTATAACTTAATTCAAGATTTCTCAATTTTATATATGAGACATTATGATACCAAAATGAACTGCTCCAATAATCACTATGTCCACTATTACCTACAAGTGGAGTGGGGTATTTACCCGGTATAAGTGTGCTGTTTGCATTCCATATGTCGGATAGTCTCCATGTATCACTTAAGTAATATTGCGGATTGTTACCACCATCATGGAACGGCAAACGTTGTTCCCAATCTTGATTCCAAGTATTTAATGCACCGCCTGTTAAGTCAAATGATAAACTGATATCTTTATAATTGAAAGCAAAATTTAAACCATAATTGAAAGTAGGAGTACCTCCTTGCTTATAACCTAAAGGACGCTCATCAAGTCCGTTAATCGTTTTATCGCCATTGACATCTTTATAAATAATATCACCTGGACGGAGTGTTGTGTTACCTTTACCATCAATGTCTACAGGATAACTACTAATTTGCTCCCAATTTTGAAATTGTCCAATCGCTTCATACCCCCAGGTTATATTACTAAATCGTTCATTAATTGAGTTACGATAGTAATCCCATGAATTTCCAAAGCGAGGTTTATACTGTTGCCAATCAAAAAGTCTGGAATATGTAACATTAGCTCCAATAGAATATTTCAAATCTCCAACATTACTATTCCATTTTAATCCTAAATCATAGCCTTTCACAACATCAGAGTTTAAATTTTCATTAGGTAAACTAAATCCTGCTTCAGATGGAATTAAAACATCATATCTTGATGCAGGTAGTCCAGTACGAATTCGACGAAAATAATCGACTGTACCCAATAGTTTATGATCGAAAAAGCCATAATCTAATCCTATATCAAGCATTTTTGCTTTTATCCACGATAAATTTGTTACAGCTAAACCTCTGGGTACTGTACCTATAGTATAACTGTTATCTATAACCGAGCCACCATTTTTAAAATTATATCCTTTCATATAATCAAATGCAGAATACCCACTCACATTATCATCACCGACTAAACCATAAGAAGCTCTGATTTTAAGATCTGAAATTTTATTCAAATAACTGCTTTCTTGCCAAAAACCTTCCTGAGAAATTCTCCAACCTACAGAAACTGAAGGAAAGAACCCCCATCTATGACTCGGTGGAAACTTCCAAGAGCCATCATACCGGGCAGATAAATCTAATAAGTATTTCTCATTATAGTTATAACTTATTCTACCTAAATATCCGATTCTTGCTTCGGTATTATTCCCATAGTCATTAAACTCTTTCAATGTGCTAAAATCTATTAAGTGAATAGAATTCGCTTCCGGAATACTATGTATCCAAAAATTGGGAGTGTCACGTTTAATTGTTTCTGCACCTAATACTGCATTTATTGAATGGACACCAAATTTTTTATCATATGATAATTGAAAATTAGTGGTCAGTTCTTCAACATTTTGAATATTCCTTTCTCTCCATGGATTCAAGTTCTGGAAAGCAATTGGATATGTGTCTGTCTTAGGATCATAATCATATAAAGTGTAAGTATATTCTTGGTTATCCAACCATTGTTGTGCCAAATAATATCCCAATAAACCTTTTAGCTTTAAACCATCAAACAGCTGGTATTCAGCGTTAAAATTTAATTGTGCTACTCTCCAAACATTTCTATATTTTCCTGAAAGTTTATAATTTAACATACCAAAGTTTGTTGAAGCATCATTTGAAGTCAATGCGGGATATTTAGGATTATCATTTGCAAAAGGTCTTTTTGTTGGAAGATTTCTATATGTAGCAAATATAGGTGCCCAATAATCATCACCTCCCGGAACGCCAGGATTTTCTCTTGTCTCAATTCTTCCGTTAAGACTGGCACCTACTTTAAAACGTTTGGTAATATTTGCATCAACATTCATTTGTACGTTTGTTCTCCTAAATCCACCATAATTGCGTATCATTGCATCTTGATCAATATGGCTAACAGCTAAATAGTAATTTATCTTATCTGATCCTCCAGAGGTACTAATTCCGATATAATATTGTGGAGCAGTTTTCCAAATATAATGATACCAATCAAACGGGACATATCCTTTTTCCTTACCTTCCGTCCATTTTGCCAAATCTTCTCTTGTATACTTCCTATTTTGATCTTGAACACCCTGCAATGTCTCTGATTGAATATAGTTAGTAATATAAGTTACAGCATCAGCTGGTTTTGGGAAAGATGATAAATTTTGCCATCCATAGTAGGTGTTAACCGAAACTATGTTTTTTTGATTAAGTTGACCTTTTTTTGTTGTAACAACAACTACACCGTTTGCTGCTCTCATACCATAAATAGCTGCTGAAGCATCTTTTAATATGGATATTGATTCTATATCATTGAAATCAATATTATTAAATTGTCCTTCATCTTTAATAACCCCATCGATAACATAAAGAGGCGTACCCATATTTCTGATTTGAACGGAGACTCCATTACCAGGCCTTCCATCAGCTTGTCTTACGTTAATGCCCGCAATTTTTCCAGCTAAAGCTCCAGAAGTTGTTACAGCAGAACTTCTTGCAATATCATCACTTCCGACAGAAGAAATGGCACCCGTTAGTGTTGCTTTCTTTTGTGCCAAACCAAAACCTGTTACAACAACCTCATTAAGTTGTCGTGCATCCTCTTTCATTATAATATGTAAAGTACTATTGGTTACTTTTATCACTTGCTTAACGTAGCCAATAAAAGAAATCTCTAATGTAGACTCTGGATTTACTGATAAGGTGAATTTTCCCTCTATATCAGAAATCGTCCCGTTTGTAGTACCGACTTCTTTAATATTTGCACCTATGATAGGGCCATTATCTCCTTCAGAGACAACTGTTCCTGAGATCCGTACAGTTTTGTTCTGCTGCACTATATCAGATAATGATGTGTTAAGAAAAGTGCTTGCTAAAACACTTGTCAAAGGTAGAGTAAGTAATAAAAGTAACACTACTTGTTGGGAAAAACTCGTAAAAGATTCACCCCTCAACCATTTAATTTTTTTAATTTTCAAGACCATAAGATTAACAATTTTAATATAATTACTAATAAATTCGGAACTATATATCTTAAATATTTTATCAAATATTGTCCTCGATTTTTATATATAGACATTGCATTTAAGAAGTGTTCACTCCAAAATTTGATCCTTTAATTATAAGTTTCATTGATAGAAAAAGAGCTATAATAATAGTGGGGAACGAATAAATGCATCTTCTCATTTTTAGATAGTTCATGTTTTTCCTCATTTGAGTTAGATATTTATATATTGATAAAATTTATACAAAACATCTATTGTTTTTAACGCAGGCAGAACTATTACATATAAAATTAAAAAAGAAATGCAAACACATCATAATATAGTACTCAATAAGTATCTGTGTTTTCCATAGCAATATGGCCCATACTTTTTGTTTTGTACCATTCTCTTAACTCTGTCAAAAATTGCATAATAAGTATCGAAATGCCTGTTCTCAACTTGTTCGTTGCCATCATTTATCATGGTTACGATTGCAATAGCTGCATTTATTTATTACATTTGATGCAGTTATTTATTATTCATGATACAAATATGAGTAATATATTTCTTAAATCAAAATAAAAAGCGAATTATTTTACCCATAATAATGTTTTTTTTATGGAAGAATTGAGTGAAATAAAAAAAAGACTACTTTCATTTATTGACTATATCAACTCAAACCCTAACGATTTCTCTGTAAAAATAGGGATGAGCAGAGCTTATATTCGTACTTTAAAAGACGAAATAAGCACAAAGGCTATGCGTAATATAATTCTCAACTTTCCGCAGCTTAATATTTATTGGTTAGTAGATGGTAGGGGTGAAATGATCATTTCAGAGGAGCGTAATTCAATAAATAATGAAAGTTTAACATTTTACTTAAAAGAAGAAAACAGATCACTAAAAGAAGAAAATAAATTGTTACTGAAAGAAAATGCTATGCTATTGGCCAAATTAGAACTACTAAAAGGTTCCAGTTCTAAAACAGGATAAAAAGTAATCAAGATCAGCAGAACCATATTTGGTTGGAAAACGTTTGGAGAATATACATATACATTGCGAAAAAAGATTAAATGAAATTTAAAGTCTATATAAATTCGGCCATATTAATACAGAAGCCAGAGAAATATCCTGTTATTCTTCAACAGATCCTATCCTATAGAGTGAACGTTTGAAAAGATTTTGTTGAAGCCTGATGTAAACGAGTGCAACTCTGACCTTCCCTTCCTATATCTATCAAAAGTACCGGAATATCCCAAAGTTATATACAACGAGAAAGACAAAAAATCCGATTAATTCCAATGCATTTGATTTAGATAACTTTTAATAAAAAAGGAGAATTTAATATTCCATGGATGGATCAATAGAACATAAATTCTCTTAAAAATTAAGTAACATTGCCATACGAATTCCATCCTTATTAATGCCCGGATGATCCAAATAGTTGAGACGGCGAACGTATTCTATATTAATTATCTTAAATATATTATAGACTCCTACACTAAATTCCATATAGGGTCGTTTACCCATGGCAAAACTTGTAGTTTGTCCATTACGTGTCGGGAAAAGAAATAAGTCACCACTCTTATCGGGATTATTCTTATCACTCAAGCTTCCATACAAAGCTTTGAATTTAAATATTTCTCTCCATTTTAATCCTTTAATTAAAGGAACTCTATTAAGTATCTTTCCATTCATATCATACGTCAAGTCAAGCGAAGCATATTGATCATTCAGGAACTCCATATTATTGATCAAGCTGAATGTTTCTCTTTGAGTTATATATGAAAGATTGGCCGCTGGCATTATCAGTAAAGGGAACGGAACTTTGTCCCATTGCTTACCTGCTTTGACAAAAGCATCCAGTCTCCCCCAAGAAGAGAGCCAAAATCTTTTATAAAGGCCAATTTCGGTCATATTAAACGTATAATCTCCACCTATCACATCTTTTATACCCATCGTATGTGAAAGCGTAAATATCGGTGCATCAAAATTGATAGGCAATCTGCGTTGTTTCGTGTTTATATAAGTTTCCCCTGGTGCAAATCGAAGCAATAAAGAGGTTTCGGTAGTTGTGATATCGTGAATCATCGTTTTTGCATCATCATTTTTAATGTAAAAAAGGTTACCCGCTGGTTGATCATTCCGATTTTTTACATCCATTTCAATCGAAAAACCTGAGTTTGTCTCCCGCTCGTATTTTAAAGAAACATCTCGGATATAAGACATCTGATCCACAGTAGTGGCTTTCAACCCTACAAACACATTATCTTTATCCGTTTTCAAAAACTTATCCATAGGGGACATTACATCATACAAATAAGAAGCAGATATCGAATTTTTAGGAAATTCTCTGGGAAGATATTCCTTCTTATCAAAAGTATATTCTACTGTAGCTTTATACTTTGAGCGATTATCTTTGAAACCATAGGCATAATATCCACTCAAGAAAAGATTTGGATTAAATTTAGCCGTTGTTTGTCCGCTAAGTCTCAGACGAAGCCCATCAATAAAGTTACTACCTATCACTGTATTCATAGGACCAAAGTCGAACTTACTAGGATGCTCTTTACTACCAGTCTCCACAAAGTTCTCAATTAATGCTTTGAGTACAATGATAGTATACTTAAAGCCAGGCATTTGCTCCAACTGAGTGAGAAATGAGTCCATCCCGTTTTCTTTATCTGTAAGTGGTACTGGCCGCACTTGATTCCAAAAATCATTTCCCTTCATCATTGCATCTACATCTTTCACCGTACTTCCCTTGAGTCGGAATAGTTGCGGTGAAACCTCTTTAAATGAATAATTACTATATTTTGTGGTGCGCCTTACCTGTATACCTTGAAGCTGCTTCATCAAATAAAGTTCTACAATCATATCATCGTCTTTCAGCACCCATTCACCATCCGGAAGCTTCTCATAAGACTGAATAATGTCTAGGTTCTGCACAAAGTTGACTCCTGTCTTCTTAGGCAAGTTCATCGTACACTTCTTTACGGTATAACTAGAATCATTTAATATATATAGGTGACCGGTAAAGCCAAAATCCTGAGAGTTATTAGGAACAAAAGTAAGATGTATGCAGCGGTCTTTATTCACATAAACCGTATCCATGATATAATATTTATAGAAAGAAATTGCTGAATTGGAAATAGGACTCATAAATCTACTTTGCAACAGTCGAATATCATTATCATAAATATTAATATCGGCAAAGACATCATTGAGTACCGTTCCCATTATATCTCCTGTAGAAAACAATTGATCGATACCCGACGAGTTCATTCCCTTTATAAGTGTTTTTTCATCCTTTGGATTTTTTCGAAAGACTTTTTGAGAAGCAATTTCCTGCACAGATATTGGGATAATTAGCTTATTAGTCTCCACACATGGTTCCACTTGATTAACTAGGAAAGGCATTTTTTTATAAATTCCTTTACCAAAGTCTTCTGGTTTCACATCATTAAGAGAAGTAGTCATCTTTTGATATTTATCATATTGATAAAAATCATTGTCCTCCAATCTTTGATTAGATTTATGAGCAATTACTTTTCTCATCAATTCCACCGCCGGATTATTTTTACGGGAGTACTTTTCCTTTTTAGGCCTTACTATAATTTCCTGTAACCGCACATCGGATGGCTGTAATCTTACATTAAGTTTTTGGGTAATTCCAGGAAGAAAATTTACGGTTTTCTTTGTGTATCCCACTGCTGTAAAGGTTACCTGATTCCAACCTTTGCGGGTAGTAATACGATAAGCACCATTCACATCTGAAATGCTGCCCACACCTTTTCCTTCATAAGAGACGGAAGCATAGGGTAATGGTTCATTAGTGAGAGAATCCCGCACTATACCTGACAACTGTGCGGAAGCAGTGATAGAAGCGACAAAGAGAATCAATCCAAAAACGAGTCTGATATATCGTTGTTTCATATATTCAAAATAAATAGAGTGCAAAGTTATACTTTTACTTTAAATTACTGGCTATCTTTAAGCTAAATGAGCAATATTTATATTACATTTGCACCAAATAGAACAAAGAAAAGATGCTATCCATCCTTATTCCTACTTATAACTATGATTGTTTGGAGTTGGTTGAAGAACTTCTTCGCCAAACACAAACCTTATCATTCCCCGTCGAAATACTGGTAGCCGACGATGCTTCAAAGGAGGAAATGAAACGCAATAACAGGAAGATAAACAAATTAGATAACTGTATGTTTATTGAACTCAAAGAAAATGTAGGAATTTCCTGCATTCGGAACTATCTCTCCACACAAGCACAATATGAGTTTTTACTATTTTTAGATTCCGATGTAATGCCATGTAAGAAAGATTTCCTTACTAAATACATGAGTTTTGCACAAAAAAGTGCAGTTATTTGTGGAGGATTAAAATTCAAACGGAAGATTCCGGAAGCAAATCAGACTTTGCGATATTACTATGGAACTTCAATTGAAGAAAAATCAGTTGAAAAAAGACTAAAGAAACCTTACGCTCAGTTTACTAGTATCAGTTTTCTTATAGATAAAAAGACTTTTATGAGTATCCAATTCAATGAATCCTTTACTCAATATGGACACGAAGATACTTTCTTTGGTAAAGAACTGGAAGATGCATGTATCCCTGTGATTCATATTGAGAATCCGATATTTCATAATGTGCCCGATACAAATGCTGAATTTATCGAAAAAACTAAAAAAAGCGTAGAAAATTTAATTAAAAACGCAGATTCCTTAAAATCATATGTCAAATTACTTGATGTATATAAAATGATTAAATCATTAGGACTTCGTCCATTCATCGCATTTTTTTTTATAATAGGACAAAAAATTATGCTAAAAAATCTATTAAGCGCCCACCCCAATCTAAAAATCTTTGCTCTTTATAAACTTGCTTATCTTTGTAGCCTAAAATAAGTTATATATCCCCACGTGACATTGCCTCAAGGCGTAATAACGCTTGCATTTGTAAGTTAGGGATATGTTGCCTCATTGGGTACAAAACAGAAATAATCCATTTCAACCATGGAGTATAAGTAAGTGATAGTTTTGTATAAGCTTTTCTAAAGCCAAGAATAGAAATTAAAAAAGGCTGAATATTACTATGTTCAGTTGCCGAACGAGAACCGGCCGATACATAGCGCATCTTCACCAATGCTAAATAATATTCATCCATTTTATATAATAAGCCATAAAAGGGATAATATCCTCCCCTCAAATAGCTAGTACGAGCCTTTAACATAAAATACTCACACATTTGCTCTTTGCAATAATTCTCAGAATAAGCAACCAGCGTACCATTTGTTTTATCAATAACTCCCCAAAACTCTCTACCTTCTTTTTGCTGATTTAATTCGGCTAAAAAGAAAGAACGCGAAGCCACAGTATCCGTTGTATGAAAATAACGCTGAAAAGAGTCCCAATAAACATCATAACCTTGCTCACGCATCAGTTCTACAGAAATTTCCCTTATCTCAAAAAATTTCAATGCATGGCGTACTTTGTTACGTGTTCTCCTGCTTAATGCCTCCATTCCTCCAAATGTATCCTTTATAATAAACCAAAAAGAAGTAGCCTCTTTAGAATCAAAATCATAAGTATTCCTTAAAAACCAACCTTTTTGTTCTTTTAATAAATTCAATCTTATTATTTTTGTTAATTGGTGCTCTTTATGGGGGGCTTTACTAAAAATAATTCCTTTTTTATAATATACGTAATCTTTACTCGCCATTAGTCTATAGTTCAGTTCTTTGCTGCCTAAAATAGCCTCTTTAATTAAAGAGAAGTAGCATCTATACTGCGAAAAATCGAACAAAGATAATTTTTTTTCTTGTTACAAAGACCAATAATCGTTATATTATTTATCTTTGTTCCCAGATACTAACAAACTACAAACATATGAATAAAAAAGTTATAGGAAGCCTTTTATTGATCACAATGATGACTGCATCTTGTATGAATCAAAAAAAAGCGAACGTTGAGGTGATACCCATTACCAATTCTGCTACTATTATTTCTGACAGTCTACGTTTCTGTGAAGCAACTTACTGGAATGGAGAGTCATTATACATCAGTAACTTTGGTGGAAAAGAACTTGATCCTCTTAATAAAGCTGGAAAAGGATATATTATGGAATTTAATTCTCGAAAACCATCTATTTTAGTTCCTGCAGACGGCAGGCTGAATGCTCCTAAGGGAATGTGCGTAGTTAATGATTATTTATTTGTAGCAGACGTAAATGCTGTAGTAGTCTTTAATCTTAAAGATATAAACAAAAGCCAGAAAATAAATTTTTCAGCAAAAGATTATTATGTTAATGATCTTTCGGTAAACGGAAAATATCTATATATCACTGTTACAAACACAGGGAATATTTATAAATTAGATATTAGTGCTCCCGATAAGATAGAGAATCAGACTCCTAAACTTTTTGCCAACGTTCCCGGAGCAAACGGAATTGTCGCAACAGACAGTATCATTTATGTGGCTTCTTGCCCAATGGATGGAAACACTGTTGCAGCAAATGTTATTTATACTATTAATAACTTTGATCATCCTGTAGTTAAAAAACTCTTTAATCGCATGAGCCAATACGATGGACTAGCTCTTTCCGAAGATGGCAAATCATTGTATTTTACTACATGGGTAAATGGAAATGTAGGGAAAATTAATTTGAAAGACAATAAAACAGAAATGCTTACTCTTCCATTGCAATTAGCTGGTCCGGCTGATATGACTTTGCACAAAGGAAAGCTTTACATTCCTGATCTGCCAAATAGTAGAGTCCTGGTTTATTAACATATGAGTTTATAAAAATAGAAATGCGAAACGTAAGAAAAATTCAAATTCTTATATTTCGCTTTTTAGTTTAACTTATTTCTATCATCTATACATCTTAAATATCCCTAAAAGCCATCACCAGTAAGGATATAAAAATCAAAACAATAATAACAAAAGACGCAATACCTAGGATCTTGTTCAATCGTTCATAGGCTGGGTTAATAAATCCACCTTCTTTCTTTTTCTTTATAAACATATTCATTAATTTTTTATCTGCTATCATTTGCTCTATATGCTTCACTAAGAATTTCTTATCGGCATTGCAAAGGATGGTTGGATTACCTACAAACCATCATATACCGGTAATAGATTTACAAATAGATCATTATCAATACTCAATATTATTATTTCTCTTTATTTATCAGTTTATTCAACGCATTTAGTACAGAGTCCTTAATCTCCTCGGGAGAAAAATAAGAGACTTTGACTGAACGTTTCTTGCCTTCACAAAAGATAGAGAGGGATACTTCCCCGCTAGAAGAATTATTATTCCAAGTAGTCAATGCCACATGAGAATTCAAAGGGCAGGAAAGTTTCAACAAAGAGGCCAGCTTCTTTAGCTGGAAATTATGCCGTCTCAGCCCAACTCGATATTGATTATACAAAGATATGTTCCCCAAACGAAAGATGGGAAAAATATACTCACTTCCATCATTATATTTATTAATCAATTTATATAAAGGTCTACTTATTTTTACACTAGTAAATTGTTTATTACGACTACGACGGTACCAAATCACATCTTCATGTATATCTTCCCTCTTCAAATAGGCCATATCCATAAAAGACATTCCCTGAGTATAATAACTAAACAGAAAAAGATCACGCGAAAAAGAGAGTGTTTCGTCGTAATCCAGATCAATTTCCTCTATTCTACGGAACGATTGTTCGTCAAGCAAATGTTTTACCGTAGGTACCGGACAAAAGCGTTGGTACAAAAATGGATTGCGAAGATTGTGACAAATTCCATCCTTCTCGGCACGGTTATAAATACTTCGCAAAATACGCAGATAAGAAAAAACGGAGTTTTCCTGCAAGCCAGAGTTTAATAGTTGGTTCCTGAAACTATCTATCCATTCTCTATTTATATCATTAAATGTCAGCTTTGGTTTCTGACTTTGAAACAGAGCGATCTTATTGAGCGTGCTCCGATAAAGATCGGCCGTTCCCCCTTTTCCATTCTCACTGAGTTCTATCAAAACCTTGTTGGCATATTCCATAAAGACTTCATTCTTATAATTAGGACTGTAAAGCTGTACAATATCCCCTACGGTAAAGACTCTTTTCTGTTTTTCCAGCCGACCAATAACTTGCAGAAGTTCTTTTGTTTCGGAAAAAAGATACCGATTAATCTCTTCTGCCAGATTATTTTTTTTCTTTCTCCGAATAACAGCCTTACCAGTTTTTTTATCAAAATCTTTTAAAGAAAGATGATAAGGAGTGTTTACGTTCTTTTTCTTCCGCAAGTGAATCAATTGTATCACCAGTGGATAAGTACCGTTTTTATTGGAACGACATGTGTTCAAACGAACTTTTACAGATGTCATATTTTACATTTTTATTAGTTTTAATCTTTAAAATTCTAAGCTCTGATGCAGAATTACTATTCTTATAAAATCTTGTTAATCCAATTGTTTGCATGAGTCTACAAGTTTGTCCTATTGGTAATATATATAGGGAAAATCATAAGTTCAAATGCCTAATACCAGATTATAATTTATTTATTAATATCCATTTAAAATGAAATCAATATATTATTCTTAGATTTTATTGACGAACAATTCGGTAATGATTCGATGACAATTGTTCCCATCTCATATTATAGGGCGCCAGAACAACATCTAAAGTTAATTTCAGATCTTTTATCGGAAAAGCTCCGGTAAAGAATAAGCCTCGACAAAAGTCCTTATTTCCTATCGTTATTTTATATTCTTTCTCGATGGCACCAATTGCATCAATTAATGGGGCATTATCAAACTCATAATTATGAGTTACAAAACCAGGTTGTTTTTCTTTCACAGCCCGATCTGAACTAAAACTTTGTCCTTTTATCAAGACCTTTACTTCATTAGTTCTCAAATTTTCCACCTTAACCTTACCTTCATAACAGAAAACATCAAATTTATCCTTTTCTGAAACCATAAAACGGGTTCCTAACACGGAAATTTTATATAAAGCTGTTTCAACCGTAAAATGTCTTCCCTTAGTAACTATATAATAAGCCTCACCTTTCATATATATTTTTTTACTGAAAAAGAATAGGAATTTATTATATTCTGCAGAACTATTTTCATTTAATCTCACAATTGATTGATCAGGTAACACAAAAGACAATTGTCCTTCTTTTCCCGTAGCATATTTCATCTCCAAACTCGTTATCCACAAACCACAACCAAACAATATGGCAATCAATGCGGCCACACTTACAAAAAGCCAATGAAGATTATTTTTACTTCTTCTATCAAATATTATTTCTTTACTAAACAATCTTTCTTCCATCTCGTTTAGTACATTTTTTTCAGGTTTCTCATCAAGCAATGGAATGTGAGAAAAAGCTTCTTTTAATTGAATTTCTTCTTCCAATACCAAAGGTACACCTTCTTCTGAGGAAATTCTCTCCAGCAATGCTATTAGATCTACTTCTTTCATAATCCTAATAATCTACGTAAAATAAGTAACAAGAATAGAATAAAAGAAGCCTCTTTTTTCATCTGTCGGATAGCTTCTGAAAGAAGATTAGCCACAGATTGCTTATTAATGTTAAGAGTACATGCTATCTCCTCATTTGACAAACCTTTAAAGTATTTTAGATAAATGACTTCTCGTTGTCTATTAGTAAGTTTGTTGAGCATATTCTGTATTTTTTCATATTGCTTTTCCTCCTCATCCACATTCTTATCATCAATATATAGGGTAAAAGAGTAGTCTCCTTCTTCCAGTGGAATTGTTGCTTCTTTTTTCAATTCATTTATCAATCTGTTTCTAAGTGAGGAACATAGGTAAGCTCTTAAAAATGAAGGTTCACTGAGTGAATTTCGTTTTTCATAAATCGCTATAAAAAGTTCTTGGATGGAATCTTTTACTAAATCTTCATTATGAGCAAACTTCATTCCATAAGCATAAAGAAATTCAGCATGTTTTCGAAACATATTTTTCCACTCCAACTCATCTCCCTTTTTTAACTTATCCCAAGATATTGACATAAAGATTATTATTTATTATATTAAATGCCTTTTATTCATACATATAATTGTTTACTATTACGAAGTTCCTTTGGAGTCTGATTATACCTCTGTTTACAAAACTTTGTAAAGTGTGCCTGCGACGAGAATTGATACTTATCCGCTAATTCCTGAAAAGGAATAGACGTGGAAAGTATATCTTCCAACACAAGTTCAGACTTGCGTTTTAGTATCCATTGATAGGCTGGCTCACCGAAATTCTTTTTAAACTCCCTACAAAACATACTTAAACTACATTTGGCTAAATCAGCAAATTCCTGTAAGTTATTGACAGAAGAACTATTTGCATATACAAATTCTTTAAAATCTATATTTCCACCCAAAATAGGCGAAAAAAAAGTAATCAATTCTTTCTGTGAATAAGAACTCTTAAGAAGTAAAATCAATCCCTTACATTTCCATTCATTCATCTCAGATGTATTAAATCCTGAAGGTGCATGATCCGAATTGAATATTTCTAAAAAATGCATTACATTATATTTAATAGGCAATATTGAATGATGTTTTTCATTCGATTCAATGTACCCTGATAAACTTCTAAGCCATCGGGTCATCAGTATCCTTGTATTTCGAGTAATTTTACATTTCATAACAACAGCATCTTCAATGGACAATAATTTATAAAGTGCACTTGGAGGCAAAAATACCATATCCCCTGATATGAGTATCTTATGAATGAATTCAATGCATGAAATTGAAACTTTTCCAGATAAAATAAATAAGATAACACTATCATCCTGCATTTTAATGTCAATTGGACTATCTTTTTGCACATTGAAACTTATAAAATAGGAAGAATCAAAAATTAAATTCATATTATTCCGCTATTAAACAATTATTTCTCTTTTTCCTATGACAATAGATTATACTAATTATACTGGTTTTCTAAAGAGAAAATAATTATTTTCAATAAAAATAGTTTGTATTTAGTTATCAAAAAGGTATTTAATCCTTTGTATATTTACTTTGCAAATTAAAAAAGATAAACAAAACTAAACGAAGCTTTTGTAGGGGTTAGATAAATGGAATTGCGTCTCTTCTTTTTACAACAATCATTTGAATATTCATCATAACTTAAGTGAGCATATCCAATTCCCATAACTGTTTCAATATTCCAATGCTTATTAATCTCCCATTGATAACCATAAGAAAATCCTGCTCCAAATAAATGCCCCTTATATCGATTATTATTAAGTTTTTTTATTTTTTCCAATGAATATTCTTTATCTCCGACATCGTAAATAGCGTAATGAGTATGAAAGCCAAAAAAACTTCCAGAAAAACTTCGAGATAACCAATAACGGATTTCTGGCTGAATTAATAGATACTTAAATTGCTTATGGGATCCATATTCTAACGAACTACTACTTAACATTAATTCAATTGTAAAATTATTATCTATTTTTTTCTCTATGGCGAGATTAGGATTAGCTACTCCCCACAAAAGCAAGTTACTTTTCAATACAAAATCTACCGATTTTCTTGATAATGAAGGAGTAGACAATTGCATTAAATCTAAACGGTCAGGTGTAATAACTAATAAGGAATCAGTCCATGAACTGTTTATGGAAGGAAAATAGAATTCCATTATATTGGGGAACACAGGTAACTCTGTTTTCAATTGTTTTTTTTTCAATTCAACTTTTATTTTCTTTGAAGCAGTTAATGATATATTTTTTGTTTGCAGATAATATAAATTATTTTTCGTTACTATACTATATTTACCTTTGCGTAGGGTAAAGCTAAATTGTCCGTTGGAGTCTGTTTGAACAGAGTTTTTCTCGTCAACAACAATGGTAACCAAAGGGATCGGACGTTTTGTATCTTTATCCTCCACACTTCCTGTTAAGACAAATTTACGAATCGGCTGAATATATAAATAAGGTCCGCTAATCCGTTTAAGTTCCAAATTATTGATTGCCAATACTTTATTCAAGTCTTTAATGGAATTTTTGCCGACAGGCATTTCATCTACATAAATATGATTAATTTCCAATGGATTAAAATTAATATATACCTTTTGAGATTTGCTCACAAATCGCAAGATCTCTATCAATGATTTCTTCCCTTTAATAAGATTAGCCTTTCCATGGGGTTGAACATTTATACTAAAAAATACACACAGTAAAAAAAGTACATTAATCCTTTTTATTTTTCGTTTCACTGATTTGAACATAAATTTCATTTTTTAAAATAAAAAGCTAAATAACAAGTAAATATAATGTCCAAAATTACAGCTTTTAATTAATAGATAAAATAATAATTTAATCTTTTCATGGCAAAAAAAACTTGTAAATCTAAAATGTATAAAAGATAAATAACTTTATATAAATAAAAATCTTTTGTCAAGAAGTACTTTTGCATCAGATTTTTAATAAAGAATTTACACTATATTTTAAAATTATAAATAAGTATGAAAGCAAAATTATTATTCATTTTTTTAGCGATAGCACCGATAGGACTATTTGCACAAAGTAAAGAAGAAACAACCATTAGTCAGTCCAGACATCAGTATGTTACTAACCGTTTTTGGGATAACTGGTTCATATCTGCAGGAGTAGGAGGTCAGGTCTATTTTGGTGAAGATGATCACATTGGCTCATTTGGGAAGCGTGTCGCACCTGCCCTTGATATTGCGGTAGGCAAATGGTTTACTCCAGGATTAGGATTGCGCTTGCAATATAGCGGACTAAAACTGAAAGGTTATTCAAAAGGTCAGGGATGGTATCTAAGTAATCAACCGGATGTTGATGGAAATTATACCCAAAAATGGGACTATATGAACCTTCACGGAGATGTAATGTTCAATGTTGTCTCCATGATTGCGGGATATAATGAGAAACGCATATACGAACCAATCCCCTATTTAGGTTTTGGATATGTACATTCTTATGAAGGCACACACGATAATGAATTTGCAACCAACGTAGGTATTCTTAACCGTTTCCGCCTTTCCAGCGCGTTGGATATAAACTTAGACGTCCGAGGAACATTGGTCCCACAAGAATTTGATGGACAAGTAGGAGGTAGAAGAGGTGAGGGTTTTCTTACTGCAACAGTAGGACTTACTTATAAGTTTAAGACACGCGGATTTAAATCTGTAAGCACATCTGAAGTAATATCCACTGGCATCTCTGTAAGTGAAATGCAAGCAATTACGGATAAATTGAAAGAACAGGAAGCTTATACACGCCGTTTGCAAGATGAGTTAAATAATGAAAGGAACAAGAAACAAGAACCGACAATAAAGACAGAAACTATTTCCGTAACAAGAACGGTTTTCTTTGACCTTAATGAAGCTGAAATCTCTGCAAAAGAAAAAATAAATTTGAAATTCACCGCAGAGCAAATAAAGAAAAGCCCTTCCAAAAAATACACTATCACAGGATATGCGGACAAAGCAACGGGTACTACCGAATATAATCAGACCTTGAGCGAAAAACGTGCACAGAATGTATTCAATATCTTGGTAAAAGAGTACAATGTCAATCCTAATCAATTAACTGTAAGCGGCAAAGGTGGAACAAATAGTCTATTTGACGGAAATTCTTTAAACCGTGTTGTTATTGTTGAGTAAATTTATATTCCTCACACTTAATATTTTTTTGTAATTAAGTCATTAAAGGAATAAGTTATACCAAAATAAAATTACAAAATAAATATTTTGGACCACACAGGAATATTTTTAAGGGAGATAATTTTGAAAATTATCTCCCTTCCTTATACAACAATTATTCAATATCACTGTTTTTAAGCTGTTAGCAATTACCGAATAATAGCATTTCTTTAAATAAGGGGTGTTTTCATGTATCTAATAACTTATATTGCGTATTAAATAAGCTATCTTAATCAGATAATTATTTAATTTATATTTTTTTCTTCCCTGTTCTTCATTATATCAAGCAGAAGTTAAAAGGATCAATTTAAAATAAAGACAAAACAATGAGGAAAAATATTTTTCTACTGTGTATAGCCTGCATCATTCTATTCTCCGGGTGCAAAGAGAAGAAAAAAGAACAATCTAAAGTGTTACAAACGAAAGGATACACATTCCGCTTGCCAGAAATACCAATTAGATTGACTCATCCTCAGGAACGAGCAGAATATCTCATAAAGCATTACTGGGATTACTTTGTATTTACAGATATTTCACTGAATCATAAATCAGAAATTATAGAGCCTATTTTTGCTAATTTTATTGGTGTCCTATCTCATGCAACTTATCAGGTAGCCTGCGCAGGAATAAAAGACTTAATGAAAAGGACAGAGGCAAATACTCTCCTATATATTCATTTTAGCAATTTAGCAGAAAAATATCTATATGATCCTAATTCACCGATGCATAATGAAGAATTCTATATTCCTTTTCTGGAATGCATCGTTACATCAAAAGTAATGGATGAAACTCACAAGAACCGCTTTAGCCACCAATTAAAAATAGCTGTAAAAAACCGTCCAGGTAATATAGCCACTAATTTCATGTTTACCCTTGCTTCTGGAAAAAGCGAAATGCTCTCGAAAATAAACAATGAATATATCTTACTTTTTTTCAATAATCCTGATTGTGAAATTTGCCGGGAGATAAAGGAACAAATTATTGCTTCGCCCATTCTGGTAGACTTTCAGAGACAGGAAACGAATAAAAAGAAAAGGCTGGTTGTCCTTTCCATTTATACAGACGAAGATCTGGCAACATGGAGAAAATATCTACCGGAATATCCCTCCTCTTGGATCAACGGGTATGATAAAAAGCTAAATATACGCAGCCATGAACAATATGATTTAAAAGTCATTCCCACCTTATATCTTCTGGGCCATAAAAAAAGAATTATCCTCAAGGATGTTCCATTCAGAACAGTGGAACATTATCTGGAAAATCTATAAAAAAGTACTCTCACTACCGACAATATATTTTCTTCGTCTCACTGCTATCCTGACTTTGCACACGGATAATGTATGCCCCTCCAGGTAAATCAAATTCTGTTTTTATCGTGTTCAAAGTATTTAAAACCTTCAATAACATACCATTTAAATTATACACTTGAATCTTTTGAAGCTTATCTGATGAAGAAGTTGCCACAATCACTTTTCCATTCTCAGGTGAGTAAATAGTAATTTTAGCGTTTTTACTATCTGTACAAGCTAAGTTTAAAAAATATCGATCATGTGTGTTACCAGGAACAGCTATTGTAGCATTTGTTTCCTCCAGTATAATGGTTTTATTCAACAGTGTATCATAAAGTTCCACACTCCCGCCAAAATTCTCCAATCCACTGAAAGTCAAAGTCACTTCGTTGTCATTATCGCTGTGTATACCTAATGGAATAGTCCTCAGCGCCGGTATCACATTTATCATAACTGCATGGTTTCCAGCCATGGAGTAAAGTATAGGATCATCTGTAAGATTAGAATCCATTAATACTGGTACATCCTCTTTTGCATCGTAATCGTCAGATGCATTCTCTTGCTGTTTAATCAGAATATTACTGAATTGACCATGACGTTCAGCGGTAATATGTAGGCAGGAAATATCATCAAATAAGACACTTTTCGTATTTACGGACCAGACTAATGATCCCTCTATCGGCTTAGAAATAGTCATATTAGGAGTAAAGGTCACGATCGGATCAGCAGTCACATAACTTTTCTTCTCTACAAAAAACGATTGCATTGGCGCAATAGTTCCTGCCAATGTTTCATTTCCTGTAGTTGTTAATGTTCCGTCATCGGCTATCGCGACGGCATTTTGTCCATTTCCAGTCAAAATCCAGAATCTTCTTTCAAAGTCAGAGTGAGCATCAAAAAACTTTTTCATATCCAGTGTAGCCATAAAAGGATTACCAATCAAAAAAATATTATTTGTTGTTGTAGTATTTGTTAAACCGAATTCCACATCCGAAGCATTACTTTCAAAAACCAATTTTCCATTATCAGTACGACTTATTGGAGTATTATTGCCAGAAACTGTTCCATCATAGGAATAATAATCATAACTTACATCCTCTTTAGGCAGACGAAATAACACCTCATCAACTCCCTCTGTTCCATAAACAGGACGGATAGAAAATCCCTTGCCGGGAGTGTAGGCTTCATCTACTTTATTATATACCTGACTCCAATCAGCAGAAATATAAGAATCATCAGTATCTCCGCCTACATTAAATACGGTTGAGCTGCTATGATCCCAACTCCGTTGATAAATAGCAGGATTGAAACGATTGTTCGTTATTGTACTATATGTGATAGGTTGAAATGCTTCCGTCTCTTGCCGTCCACTAATGGTAGGAAGATACATATCTCCTGCAAAGACTGCTTTTAGTGGTGAAGTCAGCATATACCAACGACCGGAAGTCAATTCAAAATCCACCCATGCTCTGTTGTATGTCAGATAATTCGTGTTTCGCATTTCAGCAGCTGGCTTAAAGTAAATCTTGTCGCAAGTATTCCCATAAAAAGGGCTACAATCATAATTTGTTCCGTTTGTTGTCACTACCAGATCATACGCTATATCAGTGGTTGCGGAATTGGACTTTATGTCTGCATAATCAGTATAGTTTGTATTCTCCATAGCAAGGACCGGTGAACCGGTTAATCGGTATAACCAAGGAGCTTTTGTAGTGACATTCGCTATTATTACTTTCGAGAAATTCATAGGAACAAAGCCATGACTATTGAGATCGTCAGTATAAGTATCTAAAGTATTTTTATACAATTCATTTTTTTCAGAACGTTTCCAATTGACATCGTTATTCCAATTATCACCTGATACCCCAGTCCATGTCAAGTATTCAGGTACTATTTTAATATAAAAGGCTGTCACACCATCACAGGAGACCTCATCACCAAGCAATCGCTCTTGATTGAAATGAAATTCCATTTTATAAGTGTATCCTTCTTTTACGGTGATAGATCCAGAAGGTATCTTAAGAGCAAAATAATCTGTATCTCCAGTATCAGTAGTTACATGTATAGTTTCTATATTTGCTACTAGAATGCTAGGATTCAAAGAATCAACATTCTGAATAGCTGGATCATCCGTACTTATTAAATACACATTCGTATCACTTGCCTTGACGAGATTTCTCGTTTTACTTTGGTCAGCATTTTTAAAATCACGTACTGGTATTGTTAAACTCTTTGTGAAATTGTTTTTCAAATCTCCAAACTGTTTTAATCCCATTCTCAAAGATATGGGCTTATCCAATACTCGACCTAACTCAATAGTTGGATTTTTATGAGGTTCTGTAGCATCTATCGGAATATAGTCGGAACACAATTCAAGCGTCGTTGTTGTTGAAGTTTTTTCTGCAGTTGCTATTATAGGAATAGCTAAAAGAGATTCACCTAACCGAATCAATCGGATGATTTCCTTTTGGTTTAATATTAATCTTTTTTTAATAATCAAATTTTGAAGTATTGCATAAGCATCCTGATTAAAGTCACCAGATATAGCAGATAATTCTGTATCAGCATTAGTAGGATTAGGATATGCTTCTCTGTATTTTTGTAAAGCCAGACCTACAGACATCCCTCCATTGGGTATTGCTGAAAATTCCTCTTTCGACCCTAAATACCAGTCAAAGCGACATACAATATCCTCGTGCGTAATCCTATCTCGCAATTTTGCGCCGATTATGATTTCATTTCCATAACACATACCATTTCCACTTTTCCAACTTGCACCGTCTACAGTAACATCAGAGGGAGGTATAATAGTAAAAGGATCACTGATCATATCACAGGTACCCGTCCCGAATATTCCACTTGAATTAGCTATAGCGGTATAATAAGTGCCATTCACTTTCAACGAATTATTATTTGGCGTTTGAAATACTATGTAACGGTAAGTTACTCCATCAATTGTTTCCGTCTCTGTATAAGCCAATACAGGGTTCTTACTATATGTTACAGGAGCTTCCAATGTAGAGGACAAAACTGTCATTGTATTAAAATTCGTACTAATTTTAACAACTCCGTAATTTATATCAGTATCTACAAGTGTATTATAATTGTAAACCATTGGAGTTTTTGAACTATCCAAAAATTTATAATTCACTTCTAAATTTTCTCCCGCACCAACGGTTGTCTCCGTTTTACCTAGAGTTGAAAGAAGTTTAGCATATTCTACTCTGATCTTAACTTTTGCATCTTCACTACCACAAGGTAGTGTTACTTGGTTAGCTTGTACTGTCGGTTTACTTCGGTATATACGGATATCATCCACGGCATAATCACCTCCCGAAGTACTTGAAGCATTATTATCAATTTGCAGAATATAGTGATCATAATCCACATTCGTGTTGTAACTGAATGAATAATACACTTGATACCATTCCGCTTCGCTGATTGTAGTTTTAGTAATATCACCAGATGTAAATCTATGCAACTCGGTTTCTGTTCCATCTGCGTCTATTCCTTTGAATATAAAATTCACATCTGCATCCGAACCACTTCCAGCCATATTACAGATCCCGGCAGACACTAGAAGTTTAGTTCCGGCACAAAGTTTATCCTCCAATCGGAGTTTCGCAATAGTGCCAGGTTTATCCGAAGCATCCACATAAAAGAAATAACCGTTTTCTGCTTTATTACTATCATAATATCTACGATCATAAACTTTTTGACCTGATTGATTCCACCAAGTGTATTTATTAGTGAAAATATTCGCAGTTTTATAAAAACCATACTCATTCCAATCCGCCGTACAATAGTCCGGTGCCGTACGATTGCCAGCAAGATATAATTCACGAGAGGCAAATCCATATGAACAAATATCCCATTCCAGCGGCTTCGACCACATATTATTATCTTCAGTAGCTGGCTTCGTATTGTAATCGAAATCAAGTTTAGATAACAATACATAGTTTTTATCTAAATAGTTGATGGAACGTTTTTCGTTAACCCCAGTCAATGCGCTATATTTCATAGGTAAATCGCTCACAAAAACAATTGTAAACTTGGCAATACGATACGTTTGGGCAGTACTACCACTACCACACGTCATTGTTACAGTTATTATTTGAGTGTTTCCTGCGGCCTGTGGAGCTACATATAGTCTTCTCCCATTATCACTACTTGTACCAGAAATAGTAAAATTTCCGTTTGTCATCGTCGATTTTGCAGTAGTGGTATATCCATAATAATTTGTCCGATCATATTGCAGGCATACCCGTGAATTTTCAGAACCTATTTTTGTAGAAGGCATATAAACTGTATGCTCTTCTAAATATCTTCCTGTAGCTAAATTTGCCAGTGAGTCAGCTATCTCCTTTGCATTCCTGATATCAAAAATACAACGATAAGAGAGAGTAGGCTCTGTAAAAGTAGTGCTTCCATCAATATAATCATTGTACGCCGAAACATCACAAGCCACTACAGAAGCACCTCCCGTACTAAAATTATACTTTGCTTGCTGTGCTGCTAAAGAATTATTATTAAGAAGATACCTACCGTTCGTCCCGCTTGTATAAGTAACATTAGGAGTTATTGTCGTAGACAATCCATCAGTTATATAATTATACCATCGATAATAAGCGTGCGGCGCGGGATTACCACCCAATTCTGGTGGGACAGTCAAAACTACAGAAGTAGCAGTCGGCAAAGCATAAATCGTCGTTCGGTTAATATGTGTCTTTTGCATGCCATTGCTCATGTAATCTGTGTAAAATGGTCCCGTTTTATGTATAATTGTTTTTTGTCCTTGCACTTTTTCTGCAAAAGCGACGAGTAATAGTAAACAAAAAAAAATCGATAGATAATTAGTATATTTTTTCATATATGATTTCATTTTAGTTTTGGCTTATATATACTTTGTATGAAAGCATACGGGTTACGTTGCCGGATGCAAGCACGTTTACCGAAACGGTACACAAAACTTTATCGCTAGCTGAAGATTTCATCGTTCCTTTAATTTCACCGTTTTTCAGTATTGGAGCTTTATCAAAAACCGTCGTTGTGGCATCTACATAAGAAAAATTCCAATCAGCATCAGCCACAGACACTGAGGAACCGTCAGATAGTTTTATAAGTTTGGGAATAATAACAAACGGACCACCACCAGGAAATATACAATGGTACCCATCAGCTTCTTTCTCTACAGCCGCTGGATAGCCTCCAATAGGGGGATAAGATTTCACTTCTAATTCCAATTTATAGTCCGTCAGAATAATATCAAGAGGAAGATAATCATTCCGATTCAAATAAGACAGATTAGTGAGCGACATGCGTACTTCATCTACCAATCCTTCCCGTTGAGTATTCAATGTAAACTTAAACCAACTATCGCCTGACACTTGTGACTCGTTAATATAAAATAAGTAATCTTTTAATTCTCCTTTATCCGCAAAGGTGGAGCTTCCATTAAAAGCGTAGGTATAATCACCTGACGCTGTGCTTCCTGGCAATTGAGGATACATTTGCCCGTCTAAGTGAGGCATCAAATATATAGCTGAAGTTGTGACTGGACTTAGGATAATATTTTTCAAAGTAATTGTATGTCCGGTTTCATTTTTAAAATTCAGTTTTATTTTGCATACCATACGGATCAGTTCCATCCCGAAGGTTTGACCAGCGGTTTTCATTACGGAAAAAGTCGTTTGATTGCTCATAGGAAGTCCTTTATTAGCACTCAAATCGATTTCATAGCCATTAGCTATGGCACAAGTCGCATTAACAAGACTCGGCATCATTTCTCCCTCCTCCACATTGAGCCCTGTGGCAGTAATCATCTCCGCCGTCAGATTTGAAAATCCGTAAACGTTTTTTTTCCCTGCCGTCAATTGAACCTCTACTTCGTGCTGCTGTTCTGTGCTTGGTAACGTTTCAGTTACTTTCTTTTCAATCTTATTATCTGCATCCACAATAAAAAGAAGAATTGTTTTCATCATTTCATCATCTGATGCATTTATATCACTACTACTTCGCGTACTAATATGGTAGGTTATGGTATAAGTCATTTTTTCTGATTTGTCTGTATTCCGTTCGTCCTCCTCCGTACAGGATAAGGTGACGAAAATAAAAAAGAGATATAACACTATATAGATGTAATCCTGTTTTTTCATATTCATTTTTTTTATCAAAGTACAATTTCGGGATGTACTATTACCTTCCAAGGTTTAACGGTGACAAATATTTGTACAAATGATTCTTCATCAAGAGTATCAGGTTTGTCTGTAGTCGGAATATAAGGGAGAGGTTTTCCTAATCCTGAAAATGAATTTACTTTCAGCTTATATATATTATTGCGAACAATGCCAAACTCCATAATACCAGCATCAGTAGCATTATTATTCGAGTGGCGAATCCAATAAGGATAATAACAAAGTCCATCTTGATAACATTTTATGCCCTGTTCAATTAATAGTAGTCTGGTGTTTTTATCATCTTGATTAATGCTCACCATACCTCCATTTATAGAGTAGCCATAAGCAGCCAATATAAAACTTTTCCAAGAAACATTTTCAGTAAGGTTAGCCGTCATTGATTGCCCTTCCATTTTTGCCAATAGATAAGATTTAAAGCCGAGCAAATCAGTGTCTTTAATCCGATTGACATACTCCTGAACTTCCTGCCAAGTATTTTCGGTTGTAAATACCTTTGCAAAAAAATCGTCTGCAGGTTGAGTATTTTTAAGTGAGGCAAATTCGACGGCTTCCAAAGAATTGCAGATAACATCATCATTATAAGCAAAAAAAGTAATCACATTAGAATTGTTTATCGCTATATTAGCTCTGCTTTTAACATTATACTCAGTCACCTTATACGGAATGTATGTTGCTTCAAACATTACTCCTGTAGAATAGCCGTTGAATTGGTAATCTTTGTTAGTTGTATTTTCAAGTGTATAGCCAAGTATATAATAATTTACTCCGTCTTTTGTAAGGTTTGTTGTCTTTATTGCATCCACATCACTCAAAATGAAGTTACTATAATAATTGCTATATAACGAAGAGACTATGTCAGAGCCTGCTCCACCATTTATCGAGCTAAAATGCTGCCCTGTTAAATTGTCCTTAGTCTTCAAAAGGCTCCATGGGTCTATTACATAATTTGATTGCACTCCACCAGCATCCAGTTCCTCATCACCTAAATATTCAGGAACAACAGATGCGCTTGCTGCCACTCGTTTTAATAAATAAGAACCTGCAGTGAGTTGATTGATTAACTTTATTTTATTAATAATGACCTTGGCTATAGTGTTATTATTTCTATCTTTTACCAAATAATTATTCAAATCGATGGCTCCCACTCCTGTATTCGGAATAAAGTCTACCCGGGCAGCCAATCTTTCCACATCCACATAAATCTGTGCAGGGTTCATTTCTGTAGCTGATGCTGTAAGATTTACAGAAGCATCTTTAGCAGAAGCCATTACAAATTGAGAATAATCTCCGGCATTCTCTAACCAGGCTGTTTTCTGTAAATAGTCACACACATCTTTTACTTTAATGCCACTGCCAAACGTGGAAGTTAAATTACCAGCATTAGCAACCACAATTACATGATACACTCCTTTAGGGAGTTCAACCTTCCGTGGTCTGGTTATATTTTCGGAAAGGATATCGGAAGATCCGAAATAAGCTGAACCTAAGACAATAGTATTATCCCTAATTGCTTGATTTATATTATCACTCTGATAAAAAAAAAGCATTATATTGGAAATAGTATTTTCATTTATTTGCCCATCTTCCTGCATGTCTCCTTCTTCTCCTCCTGTTGGATTGACTCGAGTGGTAATAGGCACATTGAGAGCAACTGAAATATAGGTACCTGCTTCATCCTCTGTATGTCCATCTCCGTTAGAAAAAACATCATTCTTACAAGCAAGCATAGTTAATAGAATAAATATCACCCATACTAACTTATTATTTACTACAAACTTTATATGTATCATAAATCTTATCAAAGTTCTGAACTATTAAAACGTACCGTCCATCCATTGATAATAATCTGTATTTTCAACCAAGATAGATTATCATCAAGAAAAAACACCAACGAATATTCATCTTGGCGATCAAGATATTCTTGTGCAGACATGTCCTCTTTATGTCCTTCCATTTCAGTAAGCATCAGATAGGCTGTTAACGGAATATCTATTACAACACTACTATCCTCCGCTTTAATGATTCGAAGGCGCGATTGACTTCCGGCAATTAAGCGAGAAGTATGCATTTCTGCATAAACTGTGGTAACAGATTGAATATCCCCCACGGTATTTTGTCCAGTTATATATGGATAATAAGTTAATCTGCCATTAGGGATAAGACTATTATCATAATTTATCAAACTGTTATCATCGGTTATTTCAAAACGGAAGGCTGCATTATCTACTGAAACACCGTTAATATTTTGCAACATTACACGCACACGATGAGTGTCTTTTACCAAAGAAACAATTTGTTCTTGATATTGCCCCGTTACGGTGATCTCACTTACCTCACCATGCCATAATGGATGAAGATCCTTGTTTGATTCCCCATTGATATGCTGTAAAGCAACTTTTAAATTTGTCAAGGTGGATACACCAGGGGTAAGTGTCTCCGCATTAAATGATTCACCGTCCAACCCAGCCCAAGCCACTAAATGATACTTTCCTGGAGCAACATTAAGTGACATATAATAATCATCAGCCTTCAATGCCTTGCCTTCATCGGTTTGAAATTTTACGAAATGTCCTTTATCATCAAATATATAAAGAGCTACCTGTTTCACCTCATTGGCAAATGCGTTGGCAAATTTCATGTTATAATCATATTTAAAACGAATATGACATTCCTCTGGACAGTCTGTTCTGTCGTCCTCCATGATAGAACAGGCGGAAAACACGCCAACGAGCACAATAAGTAGTGCATAGACTATTTTGTTTCGTAGCATATAAAAACATTTATCCATTCCTTTCATATTTATAATTGTTTTTTTATATATAATAGAAGCAACCACATAAATGGTTACTATGATTGTCTACTTTAGTGGGAAAGTTTTTAAAATTCTTCCAATAGCCTGTCTTTCTTTGCATCGACAAGGCAAATGCATTTTTATTTTAGAAAAACATCAGAAGGAAAGATAGCAAATCTTCCTTCTGGTGCCTAATTCATCCAATTGTCTGTTTTCAATTAAAACTCAATATCGTTAGTACGAACAGTCCAAGGTAATACATTAATTGATATCACAAGAGAGGCCTTTTCTGTTTCATCTGGATCTGGTGTGGGATCCGGATCCTCTGGACCTACCGGGACCCAAGGTTCGCCAATATTCAATATTTTTGTAACAGCAAGATAGTACACATTGTTACGTACCACACCGAATTCCATTCTTCCTAAAACAGTACCCGCTTGATCCCAATGTTTAATCATCCAATTATAGTAACACACGCCATTATAATAACATTTGATTCCCTTATCGACTAATTTTGTATTGAAAGCTTTAACGTCGGTAGTATAATTTGCACTAGTATAAACGGCGTTTACATCAGCTTCTGTAAAAACTGTACCCAACTGTTGAATTGGATTTGGATAATCTTTATTATATGCTGCCATCAAAGCACTATAAGAAGTATATATTGTATTCTTATAAGTGTAGAAAGTAGCCGCTGCATTTCCATTCACTTTGATACTTGCTTGATAAACAATAGAAGTTGTTTTATTATCATATTGTTCGTTACTAATCATTGTGTTTTCAAGACAATAGGTAATATCACCAGGAGTTGTAGGGAACGTTTTATTAACATTCTGATTATCCATAGTAAAGAAGTCACTTGTATACCAAGGAGCTGTTGAAGACGTAGTTGATTTATAATTCGCTGTAATAAAGTTTGGATCCACCACGTAACTCCCTGATATCGCTCCCGCATCTGATCTGGATTCTGTATTTTTAAGTAAGAAAGAACGCTTGTTAAGATTGTTATAATCATACTTTACAAGCGTGGCTTCTACCGAAGTAGCCACAAGTGTGTTAGTAACGGCAAAAGTAGCAGTCGCTGTATTTTCCACTAATTTAACCGCAGCACGTTCTACATCAATTGTAACAGTTGTAGGATTCTTCACAGTACCATCGATAGTCTGCACAACAGCAGTTTCAGTATTTCCCATTAAGAAGTTATTAGCATTGGCAATGCTCCCTACTCCAGTAATATCAGTAGCGGTTAAAGCCGTCATCTCTGTTATCAGAATGTTAGCAGCATCTGTGCCTACAGTTTTAAAAACCTCAACGTCAGCTGTTGGATTTAAAAAAACATATACTTTAGCATCTCCTTTAGTAACCAGTTTAGCTGATTTTGCGAGATAATTTTTAGAAATGGACGTAGGGCTGGTGGAATTGTTATCAATTGCCGCATCACCTTCCGGAGCAAAATCCGATTTTGTGTATTCCACATAATCGGTCACTTTATTGGTAGACGCAGAAACCAAAATCACAGCAACTTTCTGAAATTGCTGCTCTGTGGCCAATCCATCCTGATATCCATCACCATTTTCGTCACTTGTAGTTGCTTTTGTCCCAGAAGACGCAGGAAAAGCAAGCTTCAAAGAGAAGTACGCCTTTTCATTCTCAAGGTTGTTGATGACATCGTTACCATCATCTTTGCAGGAAAATAGCGTAAAAAACGTCAACCCTGCCAAAAGTAAATTTTTAATTTTCATTCTTTTCATTCATTAATTAAACATATTCATAATCATTTATTTGTTTTTTGTTCTTTTTCCAATTCCTTGAGATTCTTTTTCGCTTGGATAACTCCTGCTACCGAAGCTTTAGCAAACAGTTCCTCGGCTTCTTTTATCCGCCCTTCGAGAACTGCAAGCACGCCCATATTATTCTCTGTTTCAGGTAAATTCTTATCCGACTTTTCCAGATATTTTTTAGCAGTAGACACATCACGCTTACTTAGAGCAATAGATGAAGCATTCAAATTAGCTATAGGATCATTGGGAAACATACGTACAGCTACATCAAATACCTCGTTGAACTCATTGCTTCCCTTTTCATATGTTTGCGAAAGAAGGAACATTTCCTGCAAACTCAGTTGTTGCGGATGTTTACCAATAACTTCCTTCACCTCAGCTACACTGAATCCACGAACAATATAATTCACCGTATAATCCGAATGACGTAAAGCGGGAAAGCATTCCTGCAGTATATATTGATATGTTCTACCGGCATTTAATTGTTTTAACTTTTGTTCTTTGATATCAGAATCTATATTTTGGTTTATAATAGACCTTATTTCATCTTTTCCTTTCAAGTCCAAAGCATCAAGACGTCGTAATAGTCCTTCCCAATCTTCCGGAGTGGAATTCACCGTAAATATTTGATTATTAAATTGGTATAGGCTACTCACATATTTCCTTAATGCTTCAGCTCTTTCTTCCGCTAAACGTTTATTATTTGCATAATTTCCCTCTGGTGAAGCATATCCATGGATCATAATATTAGTAATATAGACATTTGTATCATTTTGAACCACATCAATAGTTTGCTTTATTTTATCTAATTCAATAGGATTTCGCCTATATTCTGGATTTATAATCGACTTATTTACTGGAAAATCTAGATAAGCTGTTCCTCTTTTCGTACGAGTCTTGATCGCTTCAATCTTTGGAGTTACATACGCTACAGAAGGTATCCAACTATAAGCATTACTCTCTTTCATATCAATGTCAGCTAAGTTCAGTTTAGCTAGTTTGAAGTTTTTTTCAGACCCTCCTTCACATCCACATGAATTCAAGTGTAAAGCCAAAATTGATCGACGCATCCAGTTTTGAAAAAAGACACTGGTTTTGTAATTCACTACTTGGCGGGTATTATTGCGACGGCGTACTTCCGTAAATAAAATTCTATCACTACTCTTTTGATTTCCGCGAAGATGCATAATATGTTTCGTTCTACCGTTAACCAAAACCTCAGGCAAGACTTTATTATAGCCTTCTGCTTCAAGAATAGGAACAATAGACATCGAACGGTTAGATTGAAGTTTTAAGTCGGACAAATCCAGTTCCATTTCTATAAATAATTGTGAGTCGTACTTACGTATATCTGATGATAAAACATGTACTGATTCGCTGGATAAAGTTTGCTGTGCATTAATCTTCACTACATGAAAAGTCATTAATAATATAAATACGGTGGTACAAATTTTTATCTTCATATTTCGATTTTTTTCATATTAATGAATCATATAAATCAGAGAGATTGTTGCTTTGGTCACTCCCCAGTAGTTTTTGTTTCCAGTTTTAATTTTAGGACCGCACTTAGGGCAAAGGTACTTATCGTAATGAATGCGAGCGTATCCTCCACCTATACTTGCCTCCAAGTTCCAACGATTGCCCAGAACCCATTGATGCCCTACACTTGCACCTCCACCATAGAAGAAACCTTCATAACGATGATCTTTCAAGGAAGGGAATACATTGAAAGGCAAATCAATGGCTCCCACGTTAAATAGCCCCCCGTGGGCATGAATGCCAAAAAATGTTCCATTGAAACGTTCACATGTCCAGAAACGAAGCTCTGGTTGAAACAACCAATGCTTCAATTTCTTATTGTCACTGAAAGTAAAAGGATTGAATCCACCATAAAAATCTAATGTGGTCTTATTTCCCACTCCTATTTCCAAGGCAAGATTGGGAGTGACGATCGCGTCATAAATAAGGTTATTCTTTAATGCTACATCTTGTGAACAGATTGTAACAGAAATCTTCAACACAAAAAAGAAGGATAAAAGTCTTTTTTTCATTTTTTAGGTCCGTAAAAAAAGAAGAATTATATTCTTCGAATTTAGTTTTGTAATAAATATATTGGCTTTTATCAATCGAGGAGAAATTATATTAAGGGGAGACAGACTATAGAGATAAATCATTAAATCGGTTTCTATCTACTCATAAACAATGAAAATATCTCAATATTATTGTAACCTAAATTATAAGAACTAATACTGGCACAAATTTATAGATATCTTCTTTATATATAATTATATAAAATAGACAAAAAATTATATAAAACAACCTATTTATTTATAAATATTAAACTTAGATTCTTTATTATCTATTCTGCTTATGTTTCACTTACAAAAATATGATATCCTTCTATAGAGAATCCTGCAATGATTTATATGTTTATCTGGATGCTCAGAGAATAGAGGTTTACTGTGGAAGATAACGACTTTACACAGAAAGTTTTGCAACTTTTTTAAGGGAAATTATTAAGAGGAGTAACAGATATAAAGTCTTGTGCAGACTTTTCAAAATTTAGATATAAGTATCCAAATACTTTTGGAGGTAAACTTTAAAAAGAAGATATTATGGTTCAACCACCAAATAAAAAGCGGGACTTTTCACAAAGTCCCGCTTTTCAGTTTTCAATAGGTATTAGTTTTTTTTAAGGTAAAAAGATTGTTTTCAGGATAACGGTTGCAAATATGCAGCATAATTTAATACTATACAAATAAAATAGTATGTCATATAACATGTTTTTGCATTTTAACAGTCTTTTTTACCTTTTCTAATACCAAAAGTCCTTAATTTTTATTTAAAGATGAGGATATTGTTCATCTGTTTTCCCTTGGTGTTTAAGCACTTTTGCATCAATAAAGAAAACAATTTCTTCCGCCATATTATTAATATGATCTCCCGAACGCTCTAACTTACGAAACACGCTCACCAAATTGAGGCATGTAAGCATACTTTCCGGATTTTTGCTTAAATAATCGGCCAAGATGGAAGTCACTTCCGCATTAATATCATCAATCAAATTATCTTTGGCAAAAACAGACGTTGCCAATTCAATACTTTCTTCATTAAGAGCTCTTTTAGCAGTTTCAAGCATTGAAAGCACTTGCCTAAACATTTCTTCTAAGTTAAGTTTCTTTAGAAGTTCAGCATCAAGGGCAGGTTCATCACACTTTAACACAAAGCGGGCAATGCCTTCTGCAAAGTCGCCAATACGCTCCAAATTCGTGTTTATCTTTAACATAGCAAGAGCAAACCGTAGATCCACTGCTACAGGATTATAAAGAGCAATTACATCTTCCACATCACTATCTATCTTAAGTTCAAAGGCGTTTACGCGCTTTTCACGAACAATAACTTGCTGTGCCAGTTTTTTATCGAGAGTTAACACTGCTTCTCCAGCTCTTTCTAACTGATTATATACTAAAGTCCACATTTCGTCCACTTCTTTTCTCAGTAGAACGAGCTCTGATTC
The DNA here is from genome assembly GCA_015654535.1 of Bacteroidales bacterium. Taxonomy (GTDB): domain Bacteria; phylum Bacteroidota; class Bacteroidia; order Bacteroidales; family Bacteroidaceae; genus Bacteroides. The sequence goes on along the minus strand of JAATGU010000059.1, from coordinate 28,769 downwards.
GATAAATTTTACCATATTGTTATTTCTTATTTAAATTACAAATTTAAAAATAAAAACATTATCCAAACCTTCCGGTAATATAATTCTGAGTAGATATTTGAGTTGGATTGGTGAATATTTTCTTTGTATCATCAAATTCAATCATTTCACCCATATAGAAATAAGCTGTTTTATCGCTCACACGGGCAGCCTGTTGCATATTATGGGTAACAATCACTATTGTAAAATCTTTCTTTAGCTCATGAATTAACTCTTCTACTTTGGCGGTTGAAATAGGATCAAGAGCCGAGGCTGGCTCATCCATCAATAGAATAGAAGGAGAGATTGCCATTGCCCGGGCAATGCAAAGTCTCTGTTGCTGACCACCAGAAAGGGCAAAAGCGGATTCTTTTAATTTATCCTTTACTTCATCCCAAAGAGCAGCACTTTTCAGTGTCTCTTCCACACGATGACGAATGAAGTCATTATCTTTTATTCCATTCACCCGAAGACCATAAGCTACATTTTCAAAGATCGTTTTTGGAAAAGGATTTGGACGTTGAAATACCATCCCCACATTCTTTCTCAGTTCATCTACCGGCATATCTTTTGCATATATATCTTGATTATCTATCAAAACCTCTCCCTCCAGATGTGTATCGGGTATCAGCTCATTCATTCGGTTGAAAATGCGAAGAAAGGTAGATTTACCACAACCGGATGGTCCGATAAAAGCCACTACAGATTTCTCTTCTATATGCATGCTAATCCCTTTTAATGCTTGAAAATCTCCATAATAGAAATATACGTCCTTTACATCAATTTTATTCATTCTATTCTATATTAATTCATTTTCACTTTGTTTGAGAAATATTTCCTTAGAGCATTAGCAACAAGATTGATGAATAAGATCATAACGATTAAGACTAAAGATGTGCCATAAGCAATAGGTAATTGGGCTGCCATATCTGTTCCACTGGTAGAAATCACATAAAGATGATAAGGCAACGCCATACATTGATCTAAAATGCTGGAAGGCAGTTGAGGCAAAAAATACGCCGCGCAAGTAAAAAGGATAGGGGCTGTTTCTCCGGACACGCGTCCAAGTGCCAAAATTAATCCGGTGATAATATTAGGCGCGCCCATAGGGAGGATTATGTGCCAGATGGTTTGTAATTTTGTGGCTCCCAGTGCACGGCTCCCTTCACGAAAAGTATCGGGAATGGCTTTCAATGCTTCTTCCGTAGTTCGAATAACTAATGGCAAACAGAGAAAACCTAATGTCAGTGATCCGGCCAATATACTATCCCCAAATCCGAGATAATTTACAAAAAGTGTCATCCCAAAAAGACCGAAAACAATGGAAGGAATTCCACTAAGATTATTAGTCATTACCCGGATGAAGCGAACAAATTTACCCCTGGGAGCATATTCATTCATATAAATTCCACTCATCACTCCCACAGGAAAAGCAAAAAGCGCACTGCCTACCATTAGATAAAAAGTTCCAACGATGGCAGGCCATATTCCGCCTGAGGTCATACCATTTGTAGGAGCAGTTGTAAGAAACTCCCAACTAATAACACCAATACCTTTATAGATAATAAAACCCAGAATTGTAAAGAGAATTGCTACAATGGCATAGCTTAAAAAAGAAAAAATGCCAAAAGCGATCTTCTGAGAACGACGCTTCCGTTGGGCATATGATTTAGGGAATAGTTTATTTTCCATTATTTTTGTTTACTACTTATATATTCAACACTAAAGTTTATAATGAGTGTGATGAAGAACAACACGACTCCTAACAAGAACAACGATTGATAATGTGCTCCTCCTGCAGGTGCTTCACCAAGTTCCGCCGCAATGGTAGCAGGGATCGTACGAAGCGGTTCAAGGATAGTATGAGGAATCACGGCCGCATTACCTGTTACCATAAGTACCGCCATGGTCTCTCCGATAGCGCGTCCTATTCCTAAGACAACCCCGGAGGTTATTCCCGATATAGAATAAGGTATTACTACCTTATATATAGTTTGCCATTTTGATGCTCCCAAAGCCAGACTTGCTTCACGCATAGAGCGAGGGCAATTTCTCATAGCATCTTCACTCACTGTGATGATTGTAGGCAATGCCATAATGGCAAGTACAATACTTCCCGCAAGCCCAGTCTCTCCTACCGGAAGATTAAATGTCCGCTGTATCAAAGGAACAATCACAATCAAACCAAAAAAACCATAAACAACCGAGGGGATACCACTTAACAGTTCTATCACCGGTTTCAATAGATCCCGCACACGGTGACTAGAAACTTCACTCATGTATATGGATACTGAAAGGCCAAACGGGAGGGCAAACAGAATAGCAAATAAACTGACCCAAAGGGTACCGGCGATGAGTGGAACTATTCCAAACTGAGCAGCCGGTGTGGCTGTAGGAAACCATTCTGTCCCGGCAAGTACATCTTTTATTTTAATTACTTTATCAGCAATTAAATAACCGCTAAAGTTCTTATCCACATAGGTTTTTGGGATAAAAGCAATCATTCCCGGATTTGCCGTTATCAACTCATTAATCTTAGCTGAAACGTGTTCAAAGTTTGCACCCAACTGTTCGTCTGTATAGTAATTTGAAATATCCCCTAAACGAAACACAATAATGGGAGTATTTGATCCACCCAATTGTGACCAATTAGTAATTTCTGCATCAAAAACTTTCTTAATCTGTGCAGCATTGAGGTTTTTTACTTTATTATTCTTATTAAGAGCAAGCACAGAACCATCTTCTATAACCTTACTGCCAAACAATCCAAAAGCTTGGCTGAAAAGAAAGACTACAATAAGCAATATTGTTATACTGGTAACAAAACCGCTACAAGTAAATAGCCCTTCTACTATTCGTTCTAAAAACTTTTTCATGCGTTTATTTTTTTCTGGTGCAAAGGAACAAAATTAATATTAAGAAAACGCGAAATTCATTTGAAAGAAATGTTTCAAACATGTTACATTTGTGTTACAGAATAACAAAGGAATGCTTAATATGAACATCAAAATAATTAAACTCATACTTAAAGAGATATTTATATAATAAAGTACATCTTATTTAAATATAGTGTAGACCTAAATATTAAAAACTCTACAGTTAAAAATAATATAGTGTACACTTATAAAATAGTATTATTGGAATAAAAGGCTTAAATATACTAAATATATTAGTTATCACAAGTAAGTAACTCAAATGTAGCCACTATGTAATATGTATTTCATAACTTTGCAACTCAATAATAGTTAGAAGAATAAAATGAATAAAGCAATCGTACTATTTCTTATCTCGTTATTACTGAGCACAGCGGCTTTACAGGCTCAAAGAATTAAGGGTAGCGATACCGTACTTCCTGTGTCACAAAAGACAGCAGAAAGTTATATGAACAAAAATTCAACGGCCAGGGTCACTGTCACAGGTGGAGGAACCGGCGTAGGATTTCTGGCTTTGATGGATGGTACTTGTGATATTGCCATGGCTTCCCGTAAGATCAAATTTGGAGAAAAAATAAAACTCAAAAAAGCCAAACAAGAAGTCACTGAAGTAATTATTGCATATGATGCGCTAGCTGTAGTGGTCAATCCTACCAATCCCGTACGCAAACTTACCCGCAAGCAATTAGAGCACATCTTCCGCGGTGAAATAACCAATTGGAACCAAGTGGGTGGCAGAGATATGAAGATTGTTGTCTATTCTCGCGAGACATCTTCGGGCACGTATGAATTCTTTAAAGAAAGTGTGTTAATGAATAAAAATTATATGAGTAGCATCCTTTCAATGCCTGCCACGGGAGCAATCGTTCAATCGGTGAGCCAAACTAAAGGTGCCATTGGGTACGTGGGACTAGCCTATCTAAATAATAAAATTAAAACCATCGCCGTTTCTTACAACGGAAAAACATTTACTCAACCAACCGTAAAAAACGCATTAAATAAAGTTTATCCCATCGTACGACCACTTTATTACTACTATAACAACAAAGATAAGGGAAAGGTAACTCCTTTTATTCAGTATATTCTGTCTTCAGAAGGTCAAAATATAATAAAAAAGAGTGGATATATTCCCCTTAAATAAGGTTATACAAAAAAGAATAACTACTTTTGCAGTTCTAACTGTGTAATTACGTACCACTATGACAGATATTAAAATAGAAGAAGAAGGCGAAAAGAAAAGTTTAAACTTTATTGAAATCGCTGTAGAAAAAGATTTGAGTGAAGGGAAAAACGGAGGAAAAATACAAACTCGATTTCCCCCGGAGCCCAATGGCTACCTACACATAGGTCATGCAAAAGCAGTCTGCATCGACTTTGGTATTGCTCAAAAGTACAACGGAGTTTGTAATCTTCGTTTCGATGATACTAATCCCGTAAAAGAAGATGTGGAATATGTAGATGCTATTAAAGAAGATATTGAGTGGCTGGGCTACAAATGGGGAAACATTTACTATGCCTCTGACTACTTTCAACAGTTATGGGACTTTGCCATAAAAATCATTAAAGAAGGAAAAGCATATATAGACGAACAATCAGCGGAAGAGATAGCTAAACAAAAAGGAACTCCTACCCAAGCTGGAATAAATAGCCCATACAGAGAACGCCCTATTCAAGAGAATCTGGACCTTTTCCAAAGAATGAATACAGGAGAAATAGCCGAAGGTGCGATGGTTCTCCGTGCCAAAATTGATATGGCAAACCCTAACATGCACTTTCGTGATCCTATAATGTACCGCATCATCAATCATTCGCATCACCGTACAGGGACAACTTGGAAAGCTTACCCTATGTATGACTTTGCGCACGGTCAGTCCGACTATATTGAAGGGGTGACTCACTCCATTTGTACATTGGAATTTGAAGTACATCGTCCATTATACAACTATTTTATTGAACTTATCAAAGAGAGTGACAAGTATCAACCCCGACAAATGGAGTTCAATCGCTTGAACCTTACCTATACAGTAATGAGTAAGCGAAAACTTCTTACATTGGTAAAAGACGGATTGGTAAACGGATGGGATGATCCTCGCATGCCTACTCTTTGTGGGTATCGTCGACGTGGCTATTCACCAGAGTCTATTCATAAATTTATTGATAAAATTGGTTATACCAAATATGACGGTATTATTGACGTTTCATTGCTGGAATCAGTAGTTCGGGAAGACCTCAATTCACGCGCCACCCGTGTGTCGGCAGTAATCAATCCGGTAAAGTGTATCATCACAAACTACCCTGAAGGGAAAGTAGAAAAAATGGATGCAATCAACAATCCGGAAGATCATAATTCAGCATCACACATCATAGAATTCAGCCGTGAACTTTATATTGAGCGGGAAGATTTCATGGAAGATGCTCCTAAAAAGTATTTCCGCATGACACCTGGGCAGGAAGTTCGTTTGAAAAATGCTTATATCGTAAAATGTACCGGCTGTAAAAAGAATGCCGAAGGAGATATTGAAGAGGTATACTGTGAATATGATCCAAACACCAAAAGCGGTATGCCCGAAAGTAACCGTAAAGTAAAAGGCACTCTTCATTGGGTAAGCGTAGCACACAGCCTTCCAGCTGAAGTACGCTTATATGACCGCTTGTTCAAAGTTGAGAATCCAACTCTAGAAGAGCAGGACGGGAATTTCCGTGAACTTTTAAATCCGGATTCTCTAAAAGTACTTACCAATTGTATGGTAGAAAAATATCTGACAGAAATGAAGCCTTTGGATTATTTACAATTCCAACGGATTGGTTATTTCAATCTAGATAAAAATTCAGCTCCAGATAAATTAATCTTTAACCGAACAATAGGACTAAAAGATACATGGAGTAAGATTAATAAATAAATAATAGAAAAGACAATAATATGAGTAATTATTCTCCTTCTAATAATGAGCAAGATAATGAATTTATGCAATCACTTGCTCAATATGAAGAGATGAAAACTAAAAATGCAACAGGCTATTTTGATTCAGATCAATTAGCTGATTTTGCAGAATTCTACGCAACTTCTCAACAGTACGATGATGCTTTTGAGGTAATAGATTATGCACTATCCATTCATCCGGGAAATACAGAGATTTTAGTTATTAAAGCACATATATTTATTGATCTGAAAGAAATAGAAAAAGCTAAAGAAATAGCTTTTTCTATTTCTGAAAGATATGATCGCGATGTAAAGTTACTTAAAGCAGAAATATTTCTTTTGGAAGGCAAGATAGAAAAAGCGGATGCTCTTTTACAAGGAATGAGTAATCAGGATGAAGACGATGACAGTGATTTTTTTGAGGATGCAGCTTATCTTTATATGGATTCTGAACTTCCAGAAAAGGCTATGCCATGGTTCGAAAAAGCATTAAAATTAGATCCTGATAACAGTGAGGTACGTGTCAATTTAGCCGATTGTTATAGTCAGTGCAATCAATTAGACAAAGCAATTGATCTTTACAACAAATTATTGGATGAAGATCCTTATTCTACCGAATATTGGTACGAATCGGGGAAATTATATTTTAGTATAGACAAATTCGACAAAGCGCTAGAAGCTTATGATTTTGTTTTGACTATTGACAAGGAACATCTGGGTGCCATACTAATGAGCGCTCATTGCTATTTCAAGTTGGAAAATTACGAAAAGTCTTGCGAATTTTATCAGAAATACGAACAATTAGATCCTGAATCAGGAATGTCTGTATTCTTTATAGGATTATGCTACTTTAACCTCAAGCAATATGATAATTGCATTCAGGAATTAAAGAAAGCTTTAAAGTCTACTCAAGAATTAGCACCTGAAAAAACAGATGTATATTCTTACTTATCATCCTGTTATGATAAACTTGGATCTTTAGAAGAAGCGATACATTACATAGACTTGGCGATAGAAGAAGATAAATTGTCTGCCAATTTATACTTGAGTAAAGGGCGAATATACTTAAATCATAAAAAGCCAGAGGAAGCTGCAAAATGTTTTGAAGAAGCACTGAAGTTAAACCCGGAAGATCCCGAAACATACGCAGAAATGGGTGCTATCTATTTTGAAAATGAAGAATATGAATTAGCTTTAAATTGCTATAAAAAAGTAGATTTTTATTCTCCCGGATATGAAAGTTGTTATATATCAATGGCATATATAAGTGCAGCAATGGGACATTTAGAAGATTTCAAATTCTATTTTAATAAAGCAGCAAAGCAAGATCCAGGTAATTTTCTCAATGAACAAAACGACCTGTTGGGCGAATCAAAAGATCTTAATCAATTAATTCTCGATATGGAAAATAAAATTGAAAAAGATGGGAAAATAGATATACATAAGTCCGACTTTAATTAATAAAATAAAATGAAAATATTAAAAGAATTATGGAATCTGTAGCTTTTATACAATGGTGCTTAGATAACCTTAATTACTGGACAATCACTTTATTAATGGCAATTGAAAGCTCATTTATTCCTTTACCTTCTGAGATTATTGTCCCTCCAGCCGCTTATAAGGCCGCAGCCGGAAATGAATTAAATATTTATTTAGTAGTTTTTTTCGCAACCGTCGGAGCTAATATTGGAGCCTATATTAATTACTCTCTTGCTAAATTAGTGGGCCGGCCAATTATATATAAATTGGCTAACAGCCGTTTTGGACATATGTGCTTGCTCACTCAAGGGAAACTAGAACATGCCGAGGCGTATTTTGATCAGCATGGCGCAATGTCCACATTTATTGGAAGATTAATCCCAGCTGTCCGCCACTTAATTTCTATTCCGGCAGGACTTGCACGCATGAAACTTTCTACATTTCTACTCTATACAACCTTAGGAGCTGGATTATGGAATAGCATTCTTGCCGCAATAGGTTATTATCTAGAATCTGTGGTTCCAGAAGATCAATTATTGAATAAGGTTACAGAATACAGTCATGAATTAGGATATATTTTTATTGCAGCAGGTGCATTACTTGTTGCTTACTTAGTATACAAAAGTTCAAAGAAGAGTAAATAACAGCCCGTTACACATATAATAAATCCGGTTTAAGAAGATCTTAGACCGGATTTATATTTTAGATAGAACACTATTACTTAAGTACTTTTATTACTGCATCATAATTGGGTTCTGTTGTAATCTCAGGAACAAGCTCTGTATATATTACTTTCCCTTTAGTATTAATCACAACTACCGCCCGAGCCAATAAGCCTTTTAGCGGACCATCTTCCATTAGCAAACCATATTCTTTTGCAAATTCTGGTGAACGAAAATCAGACAAAGGTATTACATTTGTAATTCCTTCCGTAGTACAAAAACGACCATGAGCGAATGGTAAATCTTTTGAAATTGCTAATACAACTGTATTAGGTAATTGAGCGGCAATTTTATTAAAATGTCGAACCGACGTTGCACAAACACTTGTATCCAAGCTAGGGAAGATATTTAAAACAACATTTTTCCCTTTTGCATAATCCAGATAATAATCGCTTAAATCACTTTTTGTCAAATGAAATTGAGGAGCCAAATCATTTATTTGAATAAACTCTCCAACCAGTTTTACCGGTTGTCCTTTAAATTTTGTATGTGCCATATTTAATTTTTTAATGGTGATTAAGATATGATATTAAACAACTAAACTATAAAAAGGTTCTAACTTGAAGCTAAAAAAGAAGAGCTATAATATAAAAAAGCTTTACTGAATACAGCAAAGCTTTTTTAGAGTCATAATAACCGTTTTTTTTGTAAATGAGCCGCAACCCGGACTTGAACCGGGGACCTTTTCATTACGAGTGAAACGCTCTACCAACTGAGCTAATGCGGCATTTCTCGTTTTACGGAGTGCAAATTTACACCATTATTCCGGATATATAAAGCGTTTGGCTTCTTTTTTTCTAAAAAATCAAAGGCGCGCGTCCACCACTTCCAGCGGATAGATGCCTTTTACATCATATAATATACCATTTTTTTTAACTAATGAACGAATATTCAAAGAGATAAATTCTTTATGTGCCACCGCAACCACCACTGCATCATATTCATCTATTGGTAGTTCTGAAACCAGTTCAATGCCATATTCACGTTTTACATCCACAGGAGAGGCAATGGGATCATAGACGGTTACATTAATATCATAATGCTGAAGTTCATGAATCACATCAATCACCTTTGTATTTCGCACATCAGGACAGTTTTCTTTAAAGGTGAAGCCCAAAATAAGCACTTTACTATGCTTTATCAAGATCTCTTTCTTTATCATGCATCGCACCACTTCCTGAGCAACGTACTCTCCCATTCCATCATTCATCCGCCTCCCCGACAGAATAATTTCCGGACGAAAGCCGTATTCTTTTGCCCGTTGCGCCAGATAATAGGGATCTACTCCAATGCAATGACCGCCCACCAGTCCGGGATAAAAAGGGAGAAAGTTCCATTTTGTAGCTGCCGCCTGAAGAACACTGCGGGTGTCAATCCCCATACGGTTAAATATTTTTGCCAGTTCATTAATAAAAGCGATGTTGATATCCCGCTGAGAATTTTCAATTACTTTGGCAGCTTCAGCCACCCGAATAGAGGGAGCCAGATAGGTTCCCGCAGCAATGACAGAACGATATAGCTGATCCACTTTGTCGGCTGTCTGGGGAGTTGATCCAGATGTTATCTTTAAGATGGTTTCCACCGTATGTAACTTGTCGCCCGGATTGATACGCTCGGGAGAATATCCGGCAAAGAAGTCGCGATTGAACGTGAGTCCGGAAAACTTTTCAACGATTGGGACGCAAACGTCTTCGGTGATACCAGGGGAAACGGTGGATTCATAGATCACAATATCGTTTTGTCCTATCACCTTACCCACTGTTTCGCTGGCGGAAAGGAGTGGATGCAGATCGGGACGGTTCGTTTTGTCCACGGGCGTAGGCACAGCAATAATATAATAGGTACATGCGCGAAGAAATTCAGCGTCTGAGGTGCAATATAAACCAGCAGCGGAAGAAGGTGAACCAGTCAGCACTGCTTGTAACTGCTCGTCGGGGACTTCCAGAGTGGAATCCTTACCGCGATTCAGTTCTTCTATCCGATTTAGATTTGTGTCAAATCCGATAACGGGGTATTTTGTTGCAAAAAGACGAGCCAAGGGTAAGCCTACATAACCCAGTCCGATGACAGCTATCTGTATATTCTTCATAAGACAAATGTAACTATTTAAAATGATAAAAACATTGAATACTTAACGGAAAAGGAAAAAACTTAGTATGTTTGTATGCGCTAAAATGCATTCTGTATTTTATTACTGATAATAAACAGATCTCTGATTTCTCTATAGATGATGTTGAAAATCGCATTGAGAGTGTTAACTCCACTCCCGCCTGAGGCTTATAGAATATCTCTTGAAAGCTTTTTTCAAAGGTCTAAAGCTACTATAAATAAAGCGTAGACTAAAAATATATTAGACCTAGACCTAATATAAAAAAGCTCTACATTTAAAAATAAAACAAATTAATAAGATTGCTTAAGCACACCGTAAAAGATTAATAACTATCTTTGCGCCGAAAATAAAAACAACTAAGTATTTCGTATAAAATGATGAATATAAGAAAACAAAATAAATGGACTATAGCTGCCATCTGCATAGGTTCTATTTTCTTTATTGCCTTAATTTTTGTTTATTACAATCTGTTTGCTTCACAATTTCAGAACGAAAAACCGGCATACGTGTACATTGATAAAGATGATACTGCGGATTCCATCACTGTGAAAGTGGAACATGCAGGAAAGCCACGCAGCATGCAAGGATTCCGATGGCTGATGAATCATATAGATAAAGCAAAGAATATTCATGCGGGACGGTACATTATTCGCCCTAACGATGGAAATTATCGCGTTTTCCGCAGACTAACCAGAGGACAACAAGAACCACTTAACTTCTCCATTAATGATATCCGTACCAGCGGTCAATTGGCTAAAAGTATTGGCAAACAACTCATGATGGATTCTGCAGAGGTGGCTATCCGGCTCAATGATTCCGCTTTTTGCGCTAAGTTTGGTTTCACAAAACAGACCATTGTCTGCCTCTTTATCCCCAATACATACCAGCTCTACTGGACTATTTCCACTGCCGATCTTTTCAAAAAAATGAAAAAAGAGTATAAACAGTTCTGGAACAAAGAACGCATGGATAAAGCAAAAGCAATAGGATTCACCCCGGCAGAAGTATGTACCATCGCTTCCATTGTGGAAGAAGAAACTAACTCAAATACCGAAAAGCCTATGGTGGCAGGGCTTTACATCAACCGTCTACATCAAGGGATAAAGCTTCAGGCGGACCCGACTGTGAAGTTTGCCGTACAAGATTTTACGCTAAAAAGAGTCACGGGCACATATCTTCGTTCAGATTCTCCTTATAATACCTATAAATTCTTGGGATTACCTCCGGGTCCCATCCGAATCCCTTCTATCAAGGGAGTGGATGCCGTGTTAAATTACACAAGACACAACTATATATATATGTGTGCAAAAGAAGATTTCTCCGGCACTCACAACTTCGCCGCAACTTGGGAAGCTCACCAAGCAAATGCTAAAAAATACCAAGCAGAACTGAACAAACGGAAGATTTTCTAAGCTTTTTCTATTAAAATATTACATTATTGCCTATCTTTGCCATCAATTATTAACTGTGATTACACTTTTAAAAGAGATACAAAGATATGAGCAAACAACTCTTATTGGGCGATGAAGCCATAGCACAAGCTGCAATAGACGCCGGACTTTCTGGCGTTTATGCCTATCCGGGGACCCCTTCTACTGAAATAACAGAATATATTCAGTTATCTTCCACAGCACGAGAACGTAACATCCATAGCCGTTGGAGTACCAATGAAAAAACGGCAATGGAAACTGCTTTGGGAATGTCTTTTGCCGGCAAGCGCGCCATGGTTTGCATGAAGCATGTAGGCATGAATGTAGCTGCCGATTGCTTTATTAACTCAGCCATCACCGGAGTAAACGGGGGATTAATTGTAGTGGCTGCCGATGACCCCAGTATGCATTCTTCACAAAACGAACAGGACAGCCGTTTTTACGGAAACTTCTCTCTCATTCCAATGTTCGAGCCATCTAATCAGCAAGAAGCTTATGATATGATCTATCATGGGTTTGAATTCTCTGAGCAAATAGGTGAACCTATTTTAATGAGGATGGTTACACGCTTGGCGCACTCCCGTTCGGGAGTAGAAAACAAGCCTATCAAGCCTCAGAATGAAATGTCTGTCAGTAAGGTTCCCCGCCAGTTTATTCTTTTGCCGGGAAATGCACGCCACCGCTACAAAGCATTGATAGAGAAACAAGAAGCCTTTGTAAAATCGTCCGAGGAATCTCCTTACAACAAATATATCGATGGGGCAAACAAGAAATTAGGTATCGTGGCTTGCGGTATCGGCTTTAACTATCTAATGGAGAACTATGCCGGTGAATGTGAATATCCTGTACTTAAAATCGGTCAGTATCCCCTACCTAAAAAACAATTATTAAAGTTGGTTGCTGAATGCGAAGAAATATTAGTGCTGGAAGACGGACAACCTTTCGTAGAAAATATGCTGAAAGGTTATCTGGGAATAGGCATTAAAGTTAAAGGACGCCTGGACGGAACTCTATCCCGTGACGGAGAATTGAATCCCGATAACGTAGCCAAAGCGATAGGAAAAGAAAATAAAGCGACATTTAATGTACCAAGTATCATAAGTATGCGCCCACCCGCACTTTGCGAAGGCTGTGGGCACCGCGATATGTATACCACTTTGACCGAAGTATTAAAGGAAGATTATCCTTCTCATAAAGTGTTCAGCGATATCGGTTGTTACACTTTAGGTGCAAATGCGCCTTTCAATGCCATAGATTCATGTGTGGATATGGGAGCATCCATCACTATGGCAAAAGGGGCCGCCGACGCAGGACTTTATCCCTCCGTTGCAGTAATTGGAGATTCTACTTTCACCCACTCAGGAATGACGGGATTACTAGATTGCGTCAATGAGAATGCGGATGTCACTATTGTTATTTCCGACAATGAAACAACTGCTATGACAGGTGGTCAGGACTCTGCCGGAACAGGCAAGATAGAATCTATCTGCATCGGACTAGGTGTTGATCCAGCTCATATCAGAGTTGTTATTCCTTTGAAAAAAAATTATGAGGAAATGAAACAGATTATCCATGAAGAAATAAAGTATCACGGCGTATCTGTCATTATTCCCCGCAGAGAGTGCATCCAAACATTATCAAGAAAGAAAAGAAGTAGCAAGTAACATGAAAAAAGATATTATTTTATCAGGCGTAGGGGGGCAGGGAATTCTTTCCATCGCAACTGTAATAGGGAAAGCCGCTTTAAAAGAAGGGCTTTACATGAAACAAGCCGAAGTACACGGCATGAGCCAACGGGGCGGTGATGTTCAATCGAATCTTCGCATCAGCGACCATCCCATTGCGTCGGATTTAATTCCAACGGGAAAATGTGACTTAATCATTTCGCTGGAACCGATGGAAAGTCTGCGTTATCTCCCCTATCTGAATGCAGAAGGATGGTTGGTTACCAATGAGACTCCGTTCATTAATATTCCTGACTATCCGGCCGAAACGGAAATAATGAATGAGATAAATAAGTTGCCTCACAAAATTATACTTAACGTAGACAAGGTAGCCAAAGATTTAGGATCTGTTCGTGTTGCAAACATCGTATTACTTGGAGCCACAATTCCTTTCTTAGATATTGAATACAGTAAGGTTCAGGAAAGTATTCGTGATATATTTGAACGTAAAGGAGAAGCTATTGTGGAATTAAATCTAAAAGCGTTGGAAGCAGGTAAAGAAATTGCTGAAAGACTATTATAAAACACACATAAAAAAAAGCATTGCAAAACGAAAACTAATAATGAATCAATATTGGGAAGAAGAAATAGAAACGATGAGCAAAAAACAACTGGAAGAACTCCAACTACAAAGGCTCAAAAAAACAATTCGGATCGCTGCTAACTCACCTTATTATAAGAAGGTATTCACTGAAAATGGTATCAGTGCAGACAATATTCAGTCACTGAAAGATATTACAAAGATTCCTTTTACCACCAAAGCAGATATGCGTGCCAACTATCCTTTTGGATTAATGGCTGGCGAAATAAAAGATTCGGTTCGGATTCATTCTTCCAGTGGAACAACAGGAAATCCCACTGTGATAGTCCATTCCCAACACGATCTTGATTCATGGGCCAACCTTGTTGCCCGTTGTCTATACATGGTCGGCCTGAGAAATACGGATATTTTTCAAAATAGCTCAGGTTATGGTATGTTTACGGGCGGACTCGGTTTCCAATATGGTGCAGAAAAACTTGGTGCACTGACTGTGCCCGCTGCGGCAGGAAATAGTAAACGACAAATTAAATTTATCACGGATTTTGGAACAACTGCCCTTCATGCCATCCCCAGCTATGCAATTCGCTTGGCAGAAGTCTTTCAGGAAGAAGGGATTGACCCTAAAAGCACAAAACTAAAAACTTTAGTTATCGGTGCAGAACCGCATACAAACGAACAAAGGAAAAAAATTGAAAAACTCTTAGGCGTAAAAGCTTATAATAGTTTTGGCATGACAGAAATGAATGGTCCCGGAGTAGCTTTTGAATGTCAGGAACAGAATGGAATGCATTTCTGGGAAGATTGCTATTTGGTGGAGATCATTGACCCGGAAACCAAAGAACCTGTTCCCGACGGAGAAATTGGAGAGCTAGTATTGACAACATTGAATCGTGAACAAATGCCACTTCTACGCTACCGCACTCGCGACCTTACCAGAATATTACCGGGGAAATGTCCTTGCGGACGAACCCATCTACGAATAGATCGCATAAAAGGTAGAAGTGATGATATGTTCATCATCAAAGGAGTAAATATATTCCCTATGCAGATAGAGAAAATTCTGGTGCAATTTCCTGAATTAGGAAGTAACTATCTCATCACATTAGAAACAAAAGAAAATCAGGATGAAATGATTGTAGAAGTAGAATTAGGAAATCTTTCTACTGACAATTATATAGAACTACAAAGCCTGACGAAAGAAATCACCCACCAACTCAAAGACGAAATTTTAGTGACTCCAAAACTAAAACTAGTAAAGAAAGGAACGCTACCTCAAAGTGAAGGTAAGGCCATACGGGTTAAAGATATTAGAGACAACAAATAAAACAACAAACATGAAATTATTAAAAGAAAGAATCTTACAGGACGGGAAATGTTTTGAAGGGGGAATTTTAAAAGTAGACAGCTTTATTAATCACCAAATGGACCCCAGACTAATGAAATCCATTGGAGTAGAGTTTGTTCGCCGATTTGCGTCGACCAACGTAAACAAGATTATGACCATTGAAGCCAGTGGCATTGCTCCGGCTATTATGACAGGCTACCTAATGGATCTACCAGTAGTCTTTGCAAAAAAGAAATCACCTAAAACAATGACCAATGCTATATCCACAATTGTTCATTCTTTCACTAAAGACCGTGATTATGAAATAGTAATCAGTTCAGATTATATCACTCCTGCAGATAATATTCTTTTTATTGATGACTTCTTAGCTTATGGAAATGCAGCACTCGGAGTAATTAATCTAATAGACCAGGCAGGAGCAAATCTTGTAGGAATGGGATTTATAATTGAAAAAGAATTTCAAAATGGACGTATTTTGCTAGAATCAAAGGGTGTAAAGATTGAATCTTTAGCCATTATTGAATGTTTATCTCACAGACAAATAAAAATTAAAGAATAAATGAGAGATAAAAGGGAAAGTGAGAGATCTGTGAGAGATAATTAAGTATCTATCACCTCCTGTTATACTGTAAATAAGTTACTTGAATCAAAAAAGTGAGAGGTGAGAGATAATTTTTCTTTTTAATAATAAAAGCCACATCAGTGATGTGATGAAACCCCGTATGACATGATTTGAGTGCTCGTCCCTCTTTGTAATCCACTGGCATAAATGCAAACTCGAAAGTTTGTGGCCCGCCATTGAGAATCGAAGCCTGTCTCGGTTTTTTAATATAATTGATGAGTTTCCCAGTCAAACCAATGTGGCTAATATATTCTTCAACAAATGTAGTACTTCTACCTTTATGAAACAAACAAAAATAGATATTTGTTTCATGGAAACACAATATTAAATCCACCACCAATAGAAAAGCACTAATAATCAGAGTTTTCTGAATATTAGTGCTTTCAATTTCTTGATCTTAGAATTTAAGCAGCTTTAGCCTTAGCAAGTACTGCTTTAAAAGCTTAAGGATGATTCATCGCTAAATCAGCTAAGACTTTACGGTTTATCTCAATACCTGCTTTGTGTAAGCCACCCATCAATCTAGAATATGACATTCCTTCAAGACGAGCTGCAGCGTTAATACGCTGAATCCAAAGGGCACGGAAGTTCCTTTTCTTATTTCTACGGTCACGGAATGCATAAGTCAACCCTTTTTCCCAGGTATTCTTTGCTACCGTCCAAACATTTTTTCTTGCACCAAAATAACCTTTGGTCAGATTCAAAATTTTCTTTCTTCTTGCTCTTGAAGCAACATGATTTACTGATCTTGGCATTGTTTTAATCTTTTTGAATGTTAGCGTCGCAACTTCATGTAGCGAACTTAAAGCTAATGCATTCGGTTAATACTTAATAATACGATAGTACACTTTTGATTACTTCATTGCTAAAAGAGACTTCACTTGGCTTATATTTGTTGCATCCACTGTTGTAGAATAACATAAGTTTCTTTTTCTCTTCTTGCTCTTTTTTGTCAATATATGACTGTGAAAAGCGTGCTTTCTTTTGATTTTACCTGTTCCGGTAAGGGTAAACCTTTTTTTAGAACCGGAGTTAGTCTTCATCTTTGGCATCTGAATTATTTTTTAATTATTTAAATATATGGTAACGCACCATACCAGGGCGTTATGCATTCTAATCTTCTTTTTTTTCTTCCACTTGTGTTTCAACAACCGGCTCAATAGCTTTTTCTACAACTTTCCCGACCTTGATCTCTTTCTGTACTGTAGGCTTCTTAGGAGCTTGAGTTTCTTTCTTTTTAGGGGACAAGAAGATAATCATTCTCTTACATTCAAGTACAGGCATCTGCTCTACTTTTGCATAATCTTCAAGATCATTCGCAAAACGAAGTAATAAAACTTCTCCCTGCTCTTTAAAAAGAATTGAACGCCCTTTGAAGAATACATACGCTTTCACTTTATCACCGTCTCCCAGAAATCCTTTTGCATGCTTCAACTTAAAGTTATAATCATGATCATCAGTTTGAGGTCCAAAACGTATTTCTTTTACATTAACCTTTATCTGCTTAGCTTTCTGCTCCTTCTGACGTTTTTTTAATTGATAAAGAAACTTTGAATAATCGATAATCCGACAAACAGGGGGAACTGCATTTGGTGATATCTCTACAAGATCGAGGTCTTTCTCTTCAGCCATTTTTAAAGCTTGAAAAATTGAGTATACCTTTGGTTCTATCTCATCTCCTACTATGCGTACTTCCTTGGCGCGAATCTGTTCATTGATTCTATATTGCCCTTTAAAACTGTCATTCTTCATTCAATAACTATTAGTTTCTTTTTTTTATTAGTTTTCTTCTTTTCAATTTAGTTAGCGGTCGCAAAGTTACCACTTATTTATCATATTTTGAACTTCTTCAGTTAATATATTTGCAAAAACTTCAAATTTCATTATCCCTTTGTCTCCTTCGCCTTGTTTACGGACAGAAACTTCTTCATTTTCAGCTTCTTTTTCACCGACAATTAACATATAAGGTATACGCTTTAATTCGTTATCACGAATTTTACGACCAATCTTTTCATTTCTATCATCTACCACAGCTCGAAGATCATGTACATCCAAATACTGCTTTACTTTTTCAGCATATTCATTAAATTTCTCGCTAATAGGAAGAATGGCAACTTGATCTGGTGTGAGCCATAATGGAAATTTACCTCCGGTGTGTTCTATTAAGACTGCTACGAATCGTTCCATTGATCCAAAAGGAGCACGATGAATCATTACCGGACGATGTTTTTGATTATCAGCTCCCGTATATTCCAAATTAAATCTTTCCGGTAAATTATAGTCTACCTGAATAGTTCCCAACTGCCATTTACGACCTATCGCATCGCGAACCATGAAATCCAGTTTAGGGCCATAAAAAGCAGCTTCACCTAATACAACCTTTGCTTTTAACCCTTTTTCTTCACAGGCTTCTACAATTGCCCGTTCAGAACGTTCCCAATTTTCATCGCTCCCAATATATTTCTCATTATTATTAGGATCGCGAAGAGATATTTGTGCCTCAAAGTTCTCGAAGTCCAAAGCCTTGAAAATAATGAAAATAATATCCATTACTTTTAAGAATTCATCTTTTACCTGATCTGGTCTACAAAAAATGTGTGCGTCATCTTGAGTAAAACTCCGCACACGAGTCAAACCGTGAAGTTCTCCGCTTTGTTCATAACGATAAACCGTACCAAACTCTGCGAATCTTAATGGAAGGTCTTTGTAAGACCGTGGTTTCCATTTATATATTTCACAATGGTGAGGGCAATTCATTGGTTTCAATAAATATTCTTCTCCATCTTCCGGCGTTTTTATCGGTTGGAAAGAATCTTTTCCATATTTAGCATAATGACCGGAAGTAACGTATAATTGCTTATTTCCAATATGTGGAGTAATTACTTGCTGATAACCAAAACGGCGTTGTATTTTCTTTAAGAAATCTTCCAAACAAAGACGAAGTACCGTTCCTTTGGGAAGCCAGATAGGAAGTCCTTTTCCTACCATTTCTGAGAACATAAATAGTTCCATTTCCTTACCAATCTTACGGTGATCTCTTTTTTTAGCCTCTTCAAGCAACACCAAATACTCGTCCAACATTTTCTTTTTAGGGAAAGTAATTCCGTAAATACGAGTCAGCATCTTTTGATCTTCTCTTCCTCTCCAATAAGCACCCGCTACAGAAGTAAGTTTTATTGCTTTTATAGCGCCGGTATTCATTAAGTGAGGACCACGACAAAGGTCTGTAAAAGCTCCTTGAGTATATGTAGTTATAGTTCCGTCGGCTAGTTCTGAAATAAGCTCACATTTATAAGTCTCACCTCTTTCACCAAATAGTTTTAAAGCATCTTCTTTCTTGATATCTTTTCTGACAACCGCTTCTTTCTTTGCTACAAGCTCAATCATTTTTGCTTCAATAGCAGGTAAATCACCTTCTTTTATGACTGCTTCTCCCGGATCTACATCATAATAGAATCCGTTTTCTATAGCTGGTCCTATTCCAAATTGAATACCAGGATATAATTCCTGCAAAGCTTCAGCCAATAAGTGAGCACTAGTATGCCAAAAGGCATGTTTTCCTTCTTCATCATCCCATTTATAAAGGACTACAGCCGCGTCACTATCTATCGAACGAGCTAAATCATAGGTCTCACCGTTTACGCCACAGGCTATAACATCCTGTGCCAATCGACTACTGATGCTCTCTGCAATTTGCAGACCGTTTACTCCTTCGTTATATTCACGAATAGAGCCATCGGGAAATGTTATCTTTATCATAATGGTTTATTTATTTTCCTTATTAGGCATGCAAAAGTAGCTATTTCTTTTTATTTTTAATACCTTTTAAGTAAATAATATTATTGTTTTTGTTCTGTAAATCGCTTAATAACATTATAGGCAGAGACAATTCCTAATTCACCAGCCTTGCTAAGATCTGAGATCCCTTTTTTATTATTCCCTGAAAAAAGTTGAGTTAATCCCCTATTAAAATATGCTTCAGCAAAATTAGGATCTAGCGAAATAGCTTTATCGTAATCAACAATTGCCGAACGATAATCTTTTAACATGCATAGCACATTGCCTCGATTATAATATCCATAGACAAAATCAGGAGCCAATTGAACAACCTTGTCTAAATCTAATTTTACCAAATTATATTCAGGTGTTTTCACCTCTATTTTCTTCACTTCAAAAACTCCTCCGGAAGATTCACCTTGTTCTTCCGATTTTTGATATTCTAACTGTTTCCAGCGAATCAATGAACGATTAAAGTAAGCAGGAAAAAATGAGGCATCACAACTAATAGCTTGGGTCAAATCTTCAATTGCATTAGTAAAGTCCTGCACCAAATAAAAGTCCAACGAACGGGAGAAACGTTTTTTAGCGTCATTAGGATGTTTTACTATTTCTGACGTGCGATCATCAATAGATGCAAAATGAATCTTAACCTCTTTTTCTGTAAGCGGTGATTCCATATTTGTAATAATGAGCCTCCTAGGCACTGCCCCAGTGTTACTCAATTCATCAATATATTTGTAATAATTCAAATTCCGTTTTATCTCACTCACTTTTTCATAATAAGTTAAAACAAACATTGGTTCCAACTTTATTTCCACATTTTTATCTTGTACTTTGCCACGATAGTCACTCTTATATTTCTGTTCAGTTTCTGAGTCATCCGCCACGACAATTTTTTGGTAATTCTCCATGTCTTTATCAGATTTCTTACGTGTTTTATCAGATTTACTCACCTTTTTTCCCTTATCCAGACCTAAACGTTTATCAAGCTGAGCTTTCATTACTTTGAATTCATCCAAATCGGCCCCTTTATAGTCACCTATTTTTCGTTTTGCCTCAGCACGATTGTAATATCCGGCCAAAAAATTAGGATGTTCTTTAATTACTGTCGTAAAATCTTTAATAGCTCCGCGATAATCTCCGGTCTGGTTACGAAGAATTCCCCTATTAAAGATTGCCATCATATTGTCGCGTTCCATTTTGATTACATAATCAAAATCCTCTATTGCACGGTTATTATCGCCCACTTGAGCACGTAAAAGTCCACGATTATAGTGGCCTATAAAATTATTGGGATCAATATCCAGCGCTACATCATAATCTTCCAAAGCTCCGCGGTAATTATTCTGATGAAAGCGCGCCAAAGCTCTATTAATATAATTTCCAGAGTTTTTGGTATTAAGATAGGTAGCCTGATCATAATCGGCTTCCGCATCTTTATATTTTTCCTGCTGAAGTTTTATGGCAGCACGCGATGACCACACATCTGCATCATATTTATCAATACTTAAGGCTAAATCATAATCTTTCATCGCACGGATTGTATCCTTTTGCTTTAAAGAAACATCGGCTCTCATTAAATAGGCTTTTGTATATTGAGGAGAGAGCGCAATTAGTTTTGATAAATCTTTTTCTGCTCCTGTATAGTCTCCACTATTAATTTTACAAAGGGCCAAATTATGCCAAACACTAACATTCTCCGGATCATATTCCAACGCCTTGGTATAGTCTGCGATAGCACCATCGTATTTATTTTGTTTTATCCGGGATAATCCTCTTATTTGATATGCATTTGCAACAAAAGGGTTCCGGTCTATTGCTGCTGAACAATCCTCCTCAGCTCCCTGAAAATCATCTAAGTTTATCTTTGCAAGCGCACGAAAAAAGTAAGGCTCATATAAATAAGGCTTTGCACTCACAACCTGATTAAAGTATTGAATAGAAAGAACATAGTCTTCAAAATATAAAGCGTTGCGACCAATTGCCATTACCCGTTCTGTATTTATTTGAGCAAACACTACAGTAGGGAAGAGCAAAAGGAATATTATAAGTTTTTTTATCATCTAATTTTTTCATGTGTGTGAGGAACAAAAGTAGTGATTTCGTTTGAAGAAACAACGCTTATAACTTTTTTTTCAGATATGAAAGATGTTTTTTCATTTCTCAACATAGAGGGAAGATTATTTTCCATAATGATAAAGTAGACAATTTGTTTTATTGAAAAATAAGAGTGTATGTATTTTCAATAAAAAGAGTATATAAAGAAAAAATAGCATACTCTTTAAATAAAGAATATACTATATTAGGAATGCATTATTACATGAGCTCACTTTATAGGTCTAATTTTATAGGAACAGCGTGTCTTTCCTTTTAATAATGCATTTAGTTTTCCTTTAATCATCTGTTTACGTAAAGGCGAAAGATGATCAATAAACAATTTGCCGTCAAGATGTTCAAATTCATGTTGCATTACGCGAGCAAGGTATCCTTCAACATATTCATCATGTTCCACAAAATTTTCATCCATATATTTCACACGAATTCTATTCATTCTATTCACAGATTCATGAATACCTGGCAGGCTGAGACAACCTTCTTCTATGCTTTCTTCTTGTCCATCAGCTTCTAAAACATGAGCATTAATATATGCTTTATGAAAACCTTTATATTCTGGTCTATCATCAGAAAGCACATCAAGATCAATAACTACAACTCGAATGGAAAGTCCAATCTGTGGAGCGGCAAGCCCCACACCATCAGCTTTATCCATCGTTTCAAACATATTTTCAATCAGCGTGTTCAAATTAGGGTAATCAGGAGTAATATCCTCAGCTACTTTCCTTAAAACCGGCTGTCCATATACATAAACAGGTAAAATCATTATAATACTATATTATTAATAAAAAAATTATTTTTTCTAAATTATCGTCTACTCTCCATATAAGATTGCAAAATAATTGTCGCACTGATTTCATCTACAAGTTCTTTGCACTGCCTATCTTTTTTCTTCAACCCAGCCTCCAGCATTGTACGATGCGCCAGGACAGAAGTGAAGCGCTCATCCACAAACTCTATAGGTATATCAGGAAGAATCTTCTTTAAACGCTCAACAAACGGTTTTATATAACTCATGCTCTCGGACAATTCATTATTTAATTGCTTTGGAAGGCCAATTACTATTAAATCAACTGATTCTTTAGCCACATATTGCAATAGGAAGTCAGGCAATGCATTGCTAGGCACAGTTATCAAGCCGTTCGCTATAATTTGCAGAATATCAGTTACTGCAACGCCCGTTCGCTTTCTTCCATAATCAAGTGCAAGTATCCTTCCCATCTTTTTGTATGCAAAAATACAACTAATTTAATTTATTCACCTAATTTTTAAACAAAAAACAAGAATAAAGTATTATTCTTAATAGCATATCCACAATATAAAAGAATTAAATAAGGATAAATAAAAGCTTTAAACATAATAAGTTTCGGATCATTGCCGATAGATGCTAGTAATATTTATTTAATTATTAAAATATTAATGAATTTTGAACGAATCATTGAATATTTAAACAAAAAACAAGAATGAAGTGTTATTCTTATAATTAACAAAGTATAAATTAACAACATCCTTAAAATAAGTTTAATTTAGCATTCTAACAGACTAAAAATATAATTTCAAAGAATTAAATTATTAACAAACAAAAACGAAAAGAAAATGAAAAAGACTTTATTATTAGTTGCTGCATTTTTTGCAACCATCAGTTTTGCTCAAGGGCAAGAAAAAGCTCTAAAACAATATGGCTTTTGGGATAACTGGTTTATCCAAGGCCAAATTGGCGGTTCATATACCTTAAGTGAAAATTACAAATCTGCATCATTTACAGATTTGCTTAGCCCTAATGCTGCGTTATCAGTAGGTAAATATTTTGCCCCTCAAGTTGGTGCACGGTTACAATTAGCAGGTTGGCAATCAAAAAGCTATCGTAACAACGGCACTTACGACATTAATTACCTGTCAGGAAACTTCGATGCCTTATTCAACTTGACTAATATTTTCCTAAAGTACAAGGAAGACAGAGTTTTTAATCTTATTGGGATCGTAGGAATTGGAGGTGTTCACTCTTTTAAAAATACTGATGAAAAGCTTGGCCGGACCAATAGCATTGTTCCTCGTATAGGTTTGCAAACAGACTTCCGCTTGAGTAAAGCTTTAAGCTTTAATATTGAAGCAAATGCTAATTTAATTGCTGATAACTTTAATGGAATTGTAGCGGGTACTAAGTATGATGCCTATATAAATGTATTAGCTGGACTTACTTACAGATTTAAAGAAAGAGGTTTTGCTACTGTAGATGCTGCAGACCCAGTATTAATCCAATCATTAAATGATCAAATTAACACCCAAAGAGCACAAATTGACGAGTATAAAACATGTTGCGAGAAAAAACAAGAAGTTGTTCCAACTCCTGTTGTAACAGAAGCTCCTGAAGCAAAAGAAGTGCCATTGAACTCTGTGGTTACTTTCCGTATTGGTAAAGCTATTATCGATCCAAGTCAAGAAGTTAGTTTATATAATGTATCTCAGTATCTAAAAGAAAATCCTGATGCAAAATTAACTATAGAGAGTTACTGTGACAAGGAAACAGGTACTGCCGCCTTTAATCAACAACTTTCTGAAAAACGTTCTGCAGCAGTGGTAAAGGTTTTAACTGAAGAATACGGAATCTCTTCAGACCGTTTTATTATCATTAATAATGGAGATAAAGTGCAACCATTCCCTAGTAACAACTATTGGAATCGCGTAGTTATCTTTAGTTCTAAATAGAAAATAAAGAAAAATAAAAGGAGGGGAGAAGATTGAAAAATCATCTCCCTTTTTTTATAAAAATGAAGATCAAATAACACTAAAGCAAAAAAAGTATTAACTTTGCGGCCTATAATATAAAGGAAGATTGCCAGAGTGAACGATTGGGGCGGACTCGAAATCCGCTGAACGGTTCATCCGTTCCGGGGGTTTGAATCCCTCATCTTCCGCCTGATTATCAGCTATTTACAGGAATATATACGAAAGTATATGTTCCTGTTTGCGTTTAAGGAGTATGAGCAAATACATGATAAAACGTGCATATTATGAACAATTTATTGACTATAGTTGGACTAAATTTATAAGATTATTGACCAATTTAAAATAAAAAATAGAAGGATATGGCAACATTCAAGACAATAGTAAAAAATAAAAGAGCTGATGGATATTATAAAGTATATATACGTGTTACTCAGGGAAAAACTTCTTCGTTAATCCCGACTGACAAGCTCATCGCAGAAAAACATATTAAGAAAGGCGAAATAACTCACCAGGGAGTGCTAATCGAAACAGCAGTCAAGATTAAAGGTTATATAGAGAAACTTGTACATGAAGATACAGAGGGGATGACGGCCTCTGAAATAAAAGAATTTCTCACATCCGGGAGAAAGGCTATTTCTTTTTCTGATTATTGCAGAACCTATTATGAAAGGATCTATAATAATGGAAGAGATGGTAGTGCAAAGAATTATAAATATGCCATAAACCGGTTGCAGGAATTCTCAGAAAAAAAGAATCTTCTATTTTCTGATATAACTTCAAACCTAATAATGAGATGGATTGAAAGTATGAAAGATAGTAAGAAAAAGAAAAGTAGCTATCCAAAGGCAATAAAAGCTATGTTTGCGTCAGGACAAAGAGAATACAACGATTACGATAGAAATAAAATTCTTATTCCCAACAATCCATTTAAATCTATTATCATTCCATGCGAAGACTTACCGGAGACAAGGGCAATTACAATCGGAGATATTAAGGCCTATTTTAAAACAGATATTTCTTCACTCACTCCCCCTAAAGGTAGTTGGACTACCAGGGCAGAGCGTGCCAAGGATGTTTGCATGTTGGTATTTTGTCTCGCCGGCATAAATACCGCCGACTTGTACGATTTAAAAAAAGATTGTTTAAAAGAAAACTGGCTATTATGCTATCATAGGAAGAAAACAAGAAATAGGAGAAAAGACAAGGCTTATACCGAAATTACCGTACCTGAAATTATACGGCCTGTTTTTAAAAAATATATGGGAGGGGCTAAAGAAGGTTACTTATTTTCTTTTAATCGTTTCTACTCCACCAGCGATGGCTTTAATCAATGTATAAATTTAGGCATTGAAGATGTATGTAAGCTTGCAAACATAGAAAGAATCTCAAGTTATGTGTTCCGGCATTCGTGGGCCACGATTGCAGCAAATAATTTGGGCGCATCAATTGGCACTGTAGGATTAGCCCTTGTCCATCAATCGAGCGATCCGGTAACATCAAGATACATAAAAAAAGACTTTTCTGTTATCAATAAGATAAACAAAAAAGTCCTCAAAAAAGTGTTCGGATAAACTTATAGTTTAACCAACTATATTTTTAGGGTTTTAATTCTAATTTCAAATACTCACAAATACGTTCAATATCATCCAGTGGGAAGGATCTTTTTCCAGTTATAAAGTTTGAAAGATTCGGGCGTGAAATGTTCAGTTCATCAGCTAATTGCTGCTGTGTGACTTTCAGCTCCTTCATTCTAGCCTTTATTGCTTCTCTAATCATCTCTTTCATAATATTTGTATTTTGCAAAGTTATTAATTGTTTTTGAAAAACGAATGTTCGGAGAGTATTTTTGCATTTTCCTCTCTTCTTATCCTTATATACTTAAAAAATGAAGATTCTGTTTTATGCCCGGTCAGCAACATGATACGGAATATTGGTATTCCGGCAAGATACATATTAGTTGCTGCGGTTCTCCTAGCTGTATGGGATGTTATCAATTCCCATTTTTTATATTTCTTTCTCAATAGACCTTTTATTGATTATTTACCGAAGTGTTGTTATATCATATTGTCTATAATTCTTCGGAGACATTCCTGTATATTTTTTGAAATATTTCCCGAAAAAAGACTGGTTAGAAAAATTGAGTTGATATGCTATTTCCTGCACACTTATTATTGAATACCTTAACAAATTTTTTGCTTCCAACAAGACATATTCATCGATCCAACAATGTGCTGTTTTACCACTGACATTTTTAATAAGCAACGAGAGATATTTCGGAGTGATACACAGTTGGGATGCATAAAAATCTACATTCCGTTCCGATTTGTAATGCTGTGACAATAGCTGTATAAATCGAATGAAATATTCTTCATTACGATTTCGTGGAAACATATTTTCCCGCTGTAATATACTGCGATTAATATGATTACAAATTGTATAAAACAGTGTACCGATACTGCTTCTTATGGCTTCTTTACTGAAATCAGAACTATCAGCAGACACCATCCGGCATCGGATGCAATGTAACATTTCAGCATATTCATTACAATCTGTAGGTGATAATCTAATCGTCGGTTCATTTTTTAATTTTAAGATGAGTGACATCACTTGTTTCAAATGAAAACGATTTTTACATAAAAAGTCAGGGGCTATGGCAATACAATCAATGGTAAGGCCACACTTACTTTCAACATAAATAATATTGTTGGGCTGATTTATAAAAAGGACATTGTCGCTAAACGTATATTTCTTTAGATTTGAGAATATACTAATCTCTCCATGTCTGCAAAATAATCCTATATACGCATTTATTTGGCAAGGAGAACAGAACAAGTCTATGTCCTCATGCGATTGTAAATTACGATGTGCCACCATACAACCATCGAATAATACATCGTCATTCGTTCTATATGATTGAACAAATTGTTCGAAAGAAAAATATGTAATACCTTTCGTCTTCATTGAAATTATATATGAAATGGATAACTTCGGATGCATCCGCCTTTCAAAGGAAACCATCCAAAGTTATATATCTGACAAGATAAAATCAGACATATTAGCTTCCGTTTTAAAACCTCCCGATATTTTTTCCGTTATCTTCTTCATGAAACTTTGTGCATTTACTTGAGTAAAGCCAAATCCCATAAACACGACTTATACAATCTTTCTCATTTTTCTAGTTTTTCTAATTTGACAATTATTATTTTTACTTTATTCTCTTTATACCATACTTACTTTTATTCTTCTATTTTTTACTTTTTTTATCAAACTGTTTCTTTTGGTATGACTAAAACAAACAACTATTTTATCGAAAACCAAATACACTGCCGGAACTTTTTGAAACTTTAAAACTTATGCTAGCAGTCGTATTTATATTGCCCAAACCTTTACAGGGATTCAATTGCAGTTTAAACCACCATTTCTGGCTAAAATCTATAAAATTTATATTTATCCTCACCCAATCCTTTATAATCAAGCAAATCTTTATTCTCATCACTATCTACGTAAGGAATCCAGAATTCTCTGGAGATATCTAAGTGTTAGATTGATATATTATTTTGCTGTCAGGCTCAGGAAATTCCAACTTCTGGAATCTTCCTCATGTTTCCCATTAGATCCGCGCATTACCTGAATAGCTCCAGAACCCAATAAGTATCCTTCAGAGATGAATGTTTTGGCAAAACCTATTCCTGAATAGTTCATATCACGGAAAGGGCTGGATTCGATATATATCCCAGAATGATTTCTAAGTATATGTAAATGTATTAAAAGGTAAGACAGTTTTGGTCAAGCATTGTCTCATACTAACCTGGAAGAGGGCATCTGCATAACTATTCGTTATTTTTCTGTCCAAGGGAATTCCTTTTATAAAGAAATTATCTTTGTATGCTGCAAACGTAGGAGTCCTGTCCATCGCATTTAGTACCTCTTTCTCAGAACTTCTGATAGTTTGGGACCTGAATAAATATAACCAGTCCACCTCCTTTCTTCCTGCTTCCACAATACTGTCATTATTTGTTTGTGCGACCAGCAAAGATGGCTGGAATAGACACAGAGAGGAAAGCATGTATTGAGTAAATAAATTACGCCCCTTCATAATATGAAACGGTATTATTTTTTCTTGCCTATAAATGAGGACGGATTAAATGATATACCTATATTGAAATAGAATGTCGGATCAGGACTTATTTTATATACAGGATCTCCATAAGAGTCCTGCTTTCTGAATAACCGTCCTGATGGCGTATATCTGATACCTGTTTTTGCAGTGATCAGAAAGTAGTTAGCCACAAGGTGTTCATAG
>JAATGU010000003.1 GCA_015654535.1 Bacteroidales bacterium | reverse complement strand
TTAGAATAATTCTGTAAGCTTTGGGCTTGTACAAAAAGGCCAGTTTGCTTAATATTCGTAAGCTTAGACATTACATTTGCATTAATACTATCTGATACTGTATTTAAAAGATTTGCGCCTAATAAATTTATTCCGAAGGCAAATTGTTCCTTAAATGAAAGATATGAGAAGCCTAAACAAGGTATAAAATGTGCATATGAGAACGCTAATAAAAATGATAAAAAGGAAACAACCAATTGCTGATAGACAAGTGCCCAAACTCCAAATCCTCTTTGAGCTAAAAATATAGCAACTCCCAAAGAAACAAAGCTAGAGACTATATTTATAATTGCGATTCTTTTAAATTTTAATTTTTTCAATAAATAAACATTTTGAACTATGCCCAAAGCAGAAAAAACGACCGACAATGACAGCACCCTTATTAAAATTGTAAGATTATCATTTGAATAAAATACGGCTACATATGGAGCTAATATATATATAATCAAATATAATAAGAGGCTTACTATTAAGTTATATACAAATAAAGTAGAATAATCAATAATAGAAATGCCTTCTTTTCCAATTAAAGATCCACCCATTCCTGAATCAACTATTGTATTAGAAATATTAATAAAGATCATTATAGAACCTAGCACACCATAATCAGAAGGAGATAAAATTTTTGAAAGAATGATTATAGAAAAAAATTGTATTCCAAGAGAAGCAAACTTTAATATAGAATTCCAAAAGAGGCCTTTCAAAAACAAACTACTATTCATAATTAATATAAGAATTTTTCCACTTTAATAAATAAATCTTCCTTTTGATTTTCTATATAAGACCTCTTTTGAGAACTCGAAAATGATTTACAATTCATATTGAATTTCATTGATTTGTGCTTAAAATCATTATATGAACATAATATTCTTGCCGGATTACCCCCTATAACTACATCATTGGGCACATTTTTAGTGACTACAGAACCTGCTCCAACAACAACATTATTTCCAATTACAATTCCAGGCATTATTAATACATTGTTGCCAATATATACATTATTTCCTATCACAACACGTCCAAAAGAATCATATTCTGGACACTCACCACGTAAAACCCACCCGCCTCCATGTGTGAATATTTTCACATCAGCTGTGATTTGAACATGATTACCTATTTCAATTAAAAAAGCTTCAGAATAAAGATTCCATGAATGTATAGAGCAATTTTCACCTATTTTCATCCCTCTTTTTCGATAAATTTTCTCTGGAGTAAATAAAGCCTTTTCGATAAAAAAAGAAAGTTTTCCAAATAATCCCATATAATACAATTAACCTATTAATAATTTTCCTATTTTATTTTTTAAAGTCACTTTTGTTAATAGAAAACTTAAAACAAAAGCAATTACAAATCCAACAAAAGGTAAAATAAACGGTTTTACTAGTATTGATAACCCAGAATTATAATAAAACAGTTTCAATATAAACTGATGATATATATAAATCCCATAACATAGCGTAGAAATTTCAAGCCAGAATTGCTTTATAACCATGTTTTTATTATATAATAAAAACATAGCTATATAATAAAGCAAAAAAACTCCAAGTACAGCACCAATCATTCGAAATAGATTTATTTTAAATAATAATAACATATAATTAATGCTATATTTTGATGCTGAAAACATGGCCAAATATTTACCCGTTTCCTCTATTACAGATATAGATTTAAACATAAATATAAAATATGCAAAAAGTAGAATAAAAACGCCACGCCAATGCAAATATTTTTTATGCTTCTGTTTTACAATTTCAGAAACAGACGAAAGATAAAATCCAATGTATGCATAAAATAAATAATGTATCGCTGAAGAAATGCCTAAAAATGATGGGATTGGAATTACCGATAAAAAAGAAGCCAACAATAAAATATAAAAATTAAATCGTTTTGAAACTCTATATATGCAATACAACAACATATAAAGCCAAAACATCATTGGGAGAAACCACAGATGCCCAACTCCAGTCAAAAGACTCACGAATATCGAAACATCAAAAAAATGATCTACCTTCTTAATTATAAGTAAATACAAAACGCCAAAGATCAAAGAAGGCATTATAAGACGAATAAACTTCTTTTTAAAAAAAACAAAAAAAAGGAGTTTTCTCGAATTTATTACATATTGATTATAAAAAACATATCCTCCAATCATAATGAAAGTTTCTATTAAGAATCCACATATTAATTGAGAAAAATAATAATATGGGACGATAATCCTTTCTTGCCCTACAGGAAGAGACCAAATTCCATTAGGTGCAAATGAATGATATAAAACCAAGAATATAATAACAATTGGTCTAATTAACGATATTTCAGATAAAGATTTTTGCATTTTATTCTTTTAATTCAATTCTTTCGAAGCATTTTCCTCCAGCATGTGCAGCATAAGCTGCAAACATACTATTATACATTTCAGGAGAGAGTAATGAATATACTTTATAAGCACGTGAAATCATATAAAAATCCAAAAATGTTTTAAGAACAACATTATTTTCTTCTCCTCTAAATGTTATATGCCCAATTTCACCATCTAAAACAACTATTCCCTCATTTTTATTATTTTTTATCCTTTCTAAAAAAATATCTGAATCGGAGAAAATTAGAAATGGAATTCCATGATTTTGCTCTTTCAAGAGCAAAATGTGCTGAATACAGCGAGATATTAAAAGTTCTCTTTTATCAATGCTTAACGAATTATTATACCCTTCTTCAAAATGTTCTAAAGCATTAACAAATCTCAAATGAACCGCATAATATTCGTTTTCTTTAATAGATTGTGCAGCCAAAAGCATGATAAGTTTTTTTGATGGGACAAATAATTCATTAAACAAAGAATGCCAAATATCAAAACGCTCTGGTTCTGGGTAATAATTACGAATCAAATCACGGCCAACATATACATGGTACTGATTTATTTTTCTTGATAATTTAGGTATTTTCGAAGTATATGTAAGGATTCTAGACCTTTTAATGCCATAATTCAAATCATTTTCATCTATAGTCCAGTCGATTTTGTTAGGCACAATATAATCCACTAAATTAAAGGGTTTTGTATGAAGTATTTTAAACTCAAAGCCTTGTTGCTTTGCTATAAAATACGCTGCTACAATTGTTTTAAACCGATCAACAAGTCCTGCATTTCGCAAGTCCTTATTAACTATATAAATAACTTGGTTCTTTGAAAGTCTAACATTATCAAATAAGCTATAATACTTAATGTACAGCTTTATTTTTTTAAAAAATAAATACACACGATTTTTCATTTCTGTTTATCAGCACCCCTTTTTAATTGAGTTTTATTATATCTTATATCAAATTATCTAGTAAGCGTTAAGATTCGGCTGTTTTCTCTTTCAAAGAGCTGCTAAGCCACTTTATGAAAAAAGTTCTTGATTTTCTTTTTTATAATTATCCGTTTTTCTGCATAAATTGATTTTTGTAACTAACCAAAGCTATCATAAGCCTATCAAATAAGTTTTCGCCAAAATATCTTCTATTGAATTTATAACAGAATTCATTCAAATAGTTTTGCAAATATTCTAGTTTAATATCGTGTTAAATAGCCAGTAACATTCGTTTAGCGTTACTAATTACTAGATGAACCCAAGGCAATACTTTTCCAATCTCTTGTTTGGACATTACTTATGGTCGATGCTCCTTTGACAAGTTCTTTTAATTTGACGTAAGAAGTTGAATTGTTAGAATCTATAGTTGATTCTTTAGTTATATTGTTTTCAACTAATGGAGTTATCGTAGCTGATTTTAATTACACCTGATGATAAATATATTTCATACCCATAATCCCTCGTAGTTTATGAAGTAAAGACCAAATAAGTTCATAACGTTTGTGTCCCAATTGACCTTGAAGGTTCAGGCGTTGAAATGCTTTTCTTTGTGCTAATCAACAAGTGACTGGCTAACCCCAATAACGAAAAGGCAATTGAAAAACATACATTATGATATTTGCACGTAAACTTTGACGTGTACCGTATTTTACATTCTTTATCGTGTTTCGAAAATGTGACGTGCTTTGACAATGTGGACAAACAACACCTTGTTGGTCGCGATACTCTTTAAATTTCACTGGACAACTTGTTTGGTCTGGATATTATGCAACAAAATTTAGTAAATTCATGTCTGTTTTTCATTAGTTTACGCAAAGATAATTATTTTAGGTGAAATATCAGACAATCATAAAAAAATCAAGAAAAAAAGCATGTAGTCCTTTATTTAATTGAGTACTAGCAACCAATCAATGCATGAATAATCCATATCTAGTTTCTGCATTTCAGTTGATTCATAAATATTTCTACCATCTATCACTATATTAGTATTCATCGTCTTCTTTAAGACAGGACAACTAGGCATACGAAATTCTTTCCATTCCGTAACTACAAGTAATACATCTGCATCTAAAACTGCTGCATACATGCAATCTGCATATTCTATTTGGTTTCCAATACGACGACATTTAGGCATTGCAATTGGATCATAGACTTCACAAAGCCTCTTTCAGCTAATATTTTACTAATTGGCACTAAAGAAGTAGCTTCACGCATATCATCTGTTTCTGGTTTGAAAGCCAATCCCAAAATAGAAATATGCTTATTTTTCAAATCTCCATCGAGTTTCTTTATTAATTTTTCAAAAAACACACTTTTCTGCGCTTCATTCACCTCTTCTACCGCCTTCAAAACATTCATTGAATATTCGTTTTTTTCAGCCGTCTTTATTAGTGTCTTTATATCTTTGGGGAAACAACTACCACCATATCCACAACCTGAATACAAAAACTTACGACCAAAACGACTATATCTGCACCAATACCCTTGCACACCATATTCACATCAGCTCCAACTAACTCACAAAGATTTGCGATATCGTTCATAAAGCTAATGCACATAGCCAACATTGAGTTTGCTGCATACTTAATCAATTTCAGCTGAAATCAGGAGGAGTACCTACAGCACTGAACACCACTTCAACATCATTTAATACAAAAGACAAATCTATTGTTAAATTTAGTCGTCCTGCTTTTGAATTCTTCAAAACCATTTCTTCAAGAGTAGGTTCAAATATCGGAATAATCCTTATTTCAAGTTCTCTATCTTCTCCTCCATCACGTCTACACAAGTTACATCTACTCCCATCTTAGAGAAACAAGCACCTGAAAAAAAAACGACATAACCAATTCCTACAATTGCTATTTTCATTATTTTTGCTGCTTTATATTATATTTGATAAAAGGCTCTAAACCAAGCTACAGTTTCTTTCACTCCCTCTTCAATCATCGTACAAGGTTTAAATCTAAGTTCATGTTGCAAACTTGTCGTATCGGCATTTGTTTGATATACATCGCCAGGCTGCATTGGCAAGAAATCCTTTTCAGCTTCTCTGCCTATTGCATTTTCTATCGCCTTAATAAAATCCATTAATTTTATAGGTTGAGAATTTCCAATGTTATAAATTCGATAAGGCGCAGTTGAAGAACTGGGATCTGGATGTAGTGGTTCCCATTCCTTATTCGGTTGAGCCACATGGTCAATTACGCGAATCACACCCTCCACGATATCATCTACATAGGTAAAGTCACGAAGCATGTTTCCATTGTTGAACACCTTAATCGCACGATTATTTAAAATCGCATCTGTAAACAAGAACGGCGACATATCAGGTCTACCCCAAGGACCATATACCGTAAAAAATCGAAGCCCCGTAGAAGGAATATTATACAGCTGGCTATATGCATGTGCCATTAACTCATTACTTTTCTTGGAAGCTGCATAAAGACTCACTGGATGGGCAATGCCATCCATTTCAGAAAAAGGCACATTGCCATTCAGTCCATATACACTACTGGAACTAGCATATACTAGATGCTCCACTTTATTATGACGGCAGCCCTCCAAAATATGAATAAATCCATCCACATTTGAACTTATATAGACATCCGGATTCGTTATAGAATAGCGCACACCAGCTTGAGCTGCTAAATGACAAACGCGATCAAAACTTTCGTTTGCAAAAAGCATCTGCATAGCTTGCTTATCTTCCAAGTTCATCTGAATGAATTTATACTTTGGATATTTCGTACTTTGCACAAATTTGTACCACGCAATATCTTTTTTCTCAATACCAGTTTCTGCCAAACGACCGTATTTAAGATTTACATCATAGTACGAATTGATATTGTCTAAACCTACAACTTCATCACCACGCTCCAATAAACGTTTTGCGACAAACAAACCAATAAAACCAGCAGTACCTGTTACTAAGATTTTCATTATTATTTTACTGTTACACTTTTTGCCAAATTTCTTGGCGAATCTACATTTAGCCCTCTACAAACAGCCACATAATAGGACATTATTTGCAAAGGTAATACCGTAAGTAAGTGCTCTAATTGTTCACTAATACGAGGTATTTCAATTACAGAATCAGCAAGTTGACTAACCACCTCATATCCTTCACTTACAATAGCAATAATTTTCCTATTACGGGCTTTCACCTCTTGAATGTTACTAACCACCTTTTCATATATATCGTTTTTAGTAGCAATAAACACGACCGGCATTTTATTATCAATCAGTATAATAGTACCATATTTCATCTCTGTTTCAGGATAACCTTCGGCATGTATATAGGAGATTTCTTTTAGTTTCAATGCCCCTTCTAAGATTCCGGAAGTTATATCCTCTACCTAAATTCTTTGCATAAGAAAGCTATAACTAAGTTGTTTTATACTTTCTGTATCCTTTCAGCACCTACTCCATTTTATTCGGAAGCAATAATAACTCTGCAACGAGCTCCTTATAGCATACTTTATTTTTCCTTGGCTAATGCAAGTGTAAATAAAGTTAATAACCATGAATTGCCCGGTAAAAGCTTTTGTGGGAGCGACTCCGATTTCCAGTCCTACATGGATATAACAACCCGCATCAGTATTCCGAGGAATACTGCTACCCACTTGCATTACAAATACAAAAAATGAAGCAACCTTGGGCTCTGGCTTGTTGAATGGCCGCAAGAGGATCTGCGTTTCTTCACTTTGTGAAATGGGAATCACTGCATCTCTATACGATTAATTACATTCATTTTTATTTCGCTAAATCCAATAAATATTTGCCCATACTGTTTTTTCTTCGTTGGTTGAGCCAGTTCCACTAGTTTTTCTTGAGGCATCATTACATAAAGAAGTTCGTCACTAACAGGTGCAGCAACGATTTTTTGTATTTGATCTTAACTGCAAAGATAAGCTTTTTTTGTTTTAAACAAACAATCTTTGATAAAAATAATATAAAGAAAAGATGACATTCTCATTACAGTTTTCATAAACTATAGCTGCTCATCCTACAAATAGTCTGTTATTCAGCAATATATATCAGAGAGGGTATGCCATTATTTAACTAAAAGTCCGTACTTTTGCACGTTTTTTAATTTCATAAACAAAAAAATAAAGGAGACAAAAATGAAAACTGAACTAGACCTGAAGATTGAAGTGAGTAAGAAAAAGATTTATGAGTATAACATGAAAAGGATAGACGAGGAATGTAACTTGAAGAAGTTGGAGGAGGAGGAGGAGTACAGGGAAAAAAAAGGCCGTCTCTTAAATGGGTGGGCCCTACGGAGGTTTTCTTTGAGACTATCAACCAATGGACCACAAAGGGGTGGTTACTCTATAAGGACGGGGATAACCACACGCAAATAGCCAGGGTACTTTATCGCTTTATCCGCTTTCTATCCCGCAAAGGAAAGGGGTGGCTTTCTGAGGCCACGGTGGTAAACTATCTGAAAAAAGCTAAAGAGGCAGAGAAGGAACGTGAGGAGGAGAAGAGGGCTTTTTACCACAAATAGTTGACTTTGCAGGTTGGTTTGTAAATAATGCGTTGTTTATAAATCTATCTATTAGGAAGTTAGATTCAATGAAATTACTTTAAAAAAACCGTCGAAAAGTTTTCTCTTTTTCTATGGAGAATGCGGAACTTTGCACCGTCAAAATAAAAAGACAGGATTATGAAAAATGTGACAATCTTTTCGGGTTTTAACAAGGTGGTAGGAAACAAAGAGTTACAGGAGTTTCTGCGGGAAGTAAAGGAAGGTCGCTTTCGGCCGGCGGTGGAGGAGGTTCGTTCTCTTATCCGTGAGGGAAGGGAGGAAGAGGCTCAGAAGTTAAAAAAAGGGCTGATGGCGGTCACTCTTTGCGCGCTGTACGCCGGCGGACGCAGGGAGGCGAATCTCACGGAGTACAACGGAATGGTGGTGCTGGATGTGGATGATCTTTCTCCCGAGGAATTGACGCCCTTGCGGGAGGTGTTGGAAGCGGACAGTCACACGTACGCATGCTTTGTGAGCCCCAGTGGCGGGGGACTGAAGGTGTTGGTGAACGTGAACCGAAAGAATGGTGTGCTCCCCACTAATACGGAGGACATTAAGCAGTTTCACAGGGACGCGTATAGCGGGGTGATGGCGTATTACAAGGAATTATCCGGCGCGGCGATTGATGTTTCCGGCAAGGATGTGGGGAGACTTTGCTACACCAGTTATGATCCGCTGTTATATCTTAACGAACAGGCGGTGGCATTTATTCCCCGGGAGGGGACAAAGAAGAAGGGGACGGGCAAAGGAAAAAAGTTTATGTCGCCACGCAGGGAGACTTCGGAAAAGGTGTTTCACTCTTGTGTGCTTTCCACCTCGCACAAGGAGGTTTATCAGCAGGGCAACAGGAATGTATATCTCAATCTGCTGGCGAACAATTGTAACCGGAAGGGGCTGGACAAGGAGGAGGTGGAGCGGAGATGTCTGGAGAAGTTTGTGGATATGGACACGGAGGAGGTGAGAGCCACCATAGCCAGCGCGTACGCTCACACGGAGGAACACGGGATGGCTGACAGTGACGGCGAGGGGAACTTTGACAAGATAGAGCAGTTTCTCAAGGAGCATTATGAGATTCGATACAACGAGGTGAGCACGCGGGCGGAAGTCAGGGACAAGGGTGCCCGGACGGAGTTTGAGAATGTGACGGACCGCAGGGAGAATTCCATCTGGCGGGCGGTGAACAAGCTGGGCATGAAGTGCACCATAGGAGACATACAGCGGTTGCTGCTCTCGGATCTGTTTCCCAAGTTCAATCCTTTTATCACGTACTTTGCGCAACTGCCCGCGTGGGATGGCACGGATTACATTGCGCAAATGGCTGCCACGGTGAGAACGGAGGATGATGCGTACTGGTTGTTCTGTTTCCGCAAATGGTTAGTGGCAATGGCGGCTTCCTTAATCTACAAGGAGACGGTGAATCAGGTGGTCCTTGTTTTCGCGGGAGATCAGGGGATAGGAAAGACACGCTGGACGCTACGGGTGCTTCCGCCTGAGTTGAAACACTATTACGCCACGGCTTCCATTCATGAGAAGGACACGGACTTGCTGTTAAAGTTGTCTCACCGGGCATTGGTCAACATTGATGAGATGGATGTGTTGATTCCCAAGGACATGGCGAAGTTCAAGAAGTTGATCACTCAGATGACGATTGACGAGCGGAAGGCTTTTGGTCACAATGAGGAAAGTTATGAGCGTCATGCTTCATTCGTTGCCTCGACCAACAATGATAAGATACTAAGTGACCCGACGGGTTCCCGCCGTTTTGCCACGTTCGTGATGGCGGAGATTGACACGGCGTTCTCCATTGATTACACGCAACTGTACGCGCAGGTGAAGCAGTTGCTGAGTGAGAAGTTTCAATACTGGTTTGACTTAAAGGAGATTACCCTACTCAACGCTCACAATGCTCCGCACCAATCACTCCTGCCCGAGGAGGAGTTTCTCCTCTCCTACTTCCGCAAGCCACGCCCCACGGATAGTCCGCTTTATTTATCGGCGAGTGAGATACTGAAACGTCTCTCAAACAAAACGGGGATACAGATTACCTCTCTGGGAGTGGTTGCTCTCGGAAAGATACTTAAAAAACACAATTTTAAAGCAAAAAGGCTTCATTGTGGAATTGTTTATAGCATTTATGAGATAAGTTTGGATGAAGTGGAGCGTAGGAATAAATTGCTTGAAGGTAGGGATCAATTACCTGATAATGAGAAAGTAATAGTCAGTCCCGAGCTTCCGTTCTAAATACGGGCGCGTAGGATGCGTAGGGTGCGGAGGCGTTTTCTTAAACCCTATACTATAGA
>JAATGU010000111.1 GCA_015654535.1 Bacteroidales bacterium | reverse complement strand
TGGTGGCGAAATGATCTTTCGTATAGAAGATACTGATTCTAACCGATTTGTCCCGGGAGCAGAGGAATACATAATCGAGGCATTTCAATGGTTGGGAATTAAATTTGATGAAGGAGTCAGTTTCGGTGGAGAGTATGGTCCCTACCGTCAGTCTGAACGCAAAGAAATATACAAGAAGCATGTAGCTACACTGTTGGATAATGATAAAGCATATATAGCCTTTGATACTCCCGAGGAGTTGGAAGCTAAACATGCTGAAGTTTCTAACTTTCAATACGATGCTTCTACTCGGTTAAGTATGCGTAACTCATTAAGCCTTTCTGCCGGAGAAGTTAAGAGTCTTATGGATGCTGGAAGACAGTATGTGGTAAGAATGAAAATAGAACCCAACGAGGATATTCATGTGCATGATATCATCCGGGGAGAAGTGATTATAAATTCTTCTATTTTAGACGATAAGGTTTTATATAAATCGATAGATCAATTGCCCACTTATCATTTGGCCAATATTGTAGACGATCATTTAATGGACATATCTCATGTGATCCGTGGAGAGGAATGGCTTCCATCCGCACCACTGCATGTATTATTATATCGTGCCTTTGGATGGGAAGATAGTATGCCTGCCTTTGCTCATCTTCCTCTTTTATTGAAACCTGATGGGAATGGAAAATTAAGTAAACGAGACGGAGATCGTCTTGGCTTTCCTGTGTTTCCATTACAGTGGGTGGATCCTAAAACAGGAGATATTTCTCCGGGTTATCGGGAAGCTGGTTACCTGCCGGATGCTGTTATTAATTTTCTGGCTTTATTAGGATGGAATCCGGGAAATGATCAGGAGATTATGACGATGGAAGAACTTATTCAACTATTTGATCTTCATAAATGTAGTAAATCCGGGGCAAAATTTGATTATGAAAAAGGGAAATGGTTTAATCATCAATATATTCAGCTAAAGTCAAACGAAGAAATTGCCACTCTTTTTCTCCCTTATTTAAAAGAACAGGGAGTAGAAGCTCCTTTTGAAAAAGTATTGACGGTAGTAGGTTTAATGAAAGAGCGGGTCAGTTTTATAAAAGACCTTTGGGATCAATGCAAATTCTTCTTTATTGCTCCGACTGAATACGACGAAAAAACAGTTAAGAAGCGTTGGAAAGAAGATTCACCGGAACAAATAACCGAATTAATTCATGTGCTGGAGGACATTGAGGACTTTTCTCTGGAAAATCAGGAAAGGGTTGTAATGGAATGGATTGCAAGTAAAGGATATCATTTGGGGAATATTATGAATGCCTTCCGTTTGACTCTGGTTGGTGAAGGAAAAGGTCCGCATATGTTTGATATTTCAGCCGTATTGGGGAAACAAGAAACAATTGCCCGAATGAAAAGAGCAATAGAGGTTATTAAGAAATAAAACACCGACATGCTTTATAATTTTGGAATTTATATCTATTCATT
Organism: Bacteroidales bacterium; assembly: GCA_015654535.1. Taxonomy (GTDB): domain Bacteria; phylum Bacteroidota; class Bacteroidia; order Bacteroidales; family Bacteroidaceae; genus Bacteroides. Next base: position 19,610 of record JAATGU010000111.1, on the reverse strand, counting down.
GTTAATTCATTTGGCCGCACCGTTTAGTCGTAAGCCTCGTAAAATGATGAAAGGACATTGGGTAGTGTATGAACTTTTACGCCAGCAAAAGGAAGAAGATGCAAAATACATTTGGTTTCATGCTGCTTCGTTAGGTGAATTTGAGCAAGGACGTCCTCTTATAGAAAAAATAAGGAAGAGACATCCCGAGTATAAAATTCTGTTGACTTTTTTTTCACCTTCGGGTTATGAAGTCCGCAAAAACTATAGAGGAGCAGATATCGTTTGCTACTTACCTCTTGATAAACCTCGGAATGTAAGTAAGTTTTTGGATATCATTCATCCTTGTATGGCTTTCTTTATTAAATATGAGTTTTGGAAGAATTACTTGGATGAACTCCATAAACGACAGATTCCGGTTTATAGTGTTTCATCTATTTTTCGTAAAGAACAATCGTTCTTTAAGTGGTATGGATCAATTTACCGCAAAGTATTATTGGATTTTGATCAACTCTTTGTCCAGAACGAAACATCTAAACGATTTTTGTCCAGAATAGGAGTAGATAAAGTTACTGTGGTGGGTGATACCCGCTTTGATAGAGTACTTGAGATTCGGCAAGAGGCGAAAGAACTTCCTCTAGTGGAAAAGTTTAAAGGTGATGCCTTGACAATGGTTGCAGGTAGTTCTTGGGCACCGGATGAAGACCTTTTTATTGAATACTTCAATACACATCTTGATATGAAACTGATTATAGCTGCGCACGTGATTGATGAAAATCATTTAGTGGAAATAATCAGTAAATTGAAGCGGCCTTATGTGCGTTATTCAAAGGCGAATGAACAGAATGTGAAGAATGCCGATTGTTTGATTATTGATGGATTCGGACTTCTCTCTTCCATTTATCGGTATGGAGAAATTGCTTATATTGGGGGCGGTTTTGGAGTTGGTATTCATAATGTTCTGGAAGCTGCGGTATATGGTATGCCAGTTATTTTTGGTCCTAAATATCATAAATTTATGGAAGCCCGGCAACTTATTGAAGAAAAGGGGGCTTTTCCTATAAATACTTATGAAGAGTTAAAGCAATTACTGGATAGAATGATTTCAGAGAAGGAGTTTCTCCAAGAGAGTGGTTTAAATGCCGGTAATTATGTAACTAAAAATTTGGGCGCAAGCGAACGGATACTGAACAATATTAATTTTTAAAATACAATAAAGAAAGAGTGCTTGATTTTCTAGTCTTATAAGAGCTGGAGAATCAAGCACCTTTTCTTTTTATTTACTTATACCATTCAGAATACATCAGATAATTGTGTGCAATTTTCTGATTTAATTCTTTGGCTTGTTCTGGGTCCACTTTTTTAATAAACTTAGCAGGCACTCCCCCCCAAAGACTTCCAGGTTCTATAACTGTGTTGCTTAATACAACAGAGCCTGCGGCAATAATGGCTCCTTCTCCAATTACAGCATGATCAAGCAAAGTTTATCCCATTCCTATCAATGCATAATTTTTTATAATTGCACCGTGAATAGTCACATTATGACCTACGGAAACATAATTTCCTATCTCAATAGTGGACTTTTCATATAAGGTATGTAAAACAGTTCCATCCTGGATATTTACTCCGTCTCCAATGCGAATAGAATTAACGTCTCCCCGTAATATGGTGCCAAACCAAATACTACAGTCACGCCCCATTTTAACATCGCCTATTATTGTTGCATTATCTGCCAGAAAACAGTTTTCTCCAAATTCGGGTGTGAATCCTCTTACTGATTTTATTAATGCCATTTTATTCTATATTATTATAATTCATTTAATTGTTCCAATCAAATAGCGACCGTCTTTTCTCTCAGCCAAGCAACTTCTTTAGCATCAAGATAAGGGCTCAATCGATCAAAAACCACTTGATGGTAGCCATTGAACCAGTTAATCTCAGAGTCACTTAGGAGGGATTTAATAATACCTTCGGTGCAGATAGGACAAAGAGTTACAGTTTCAAAACGGTAGAATTCTCCGAATTCAGTTTCTTCTTCTTTACGTACTAAAATTAGATTTTCAATCCGAATTCCATGGCGACCGCTTTTATATACTCCCGGTTCATTCGATGTTAGCATACCTGGTAATAATAAAGCAGGAACGTCGTTCATACGAATGCCCTGCGGTCCTTCATGAACGCTCAGAAAGTGACCAACTCCATGCCCTGTTCCGTGCAAATAATTTAAACCTCTCTGCCATAAAGCAGTACGGGCCAATATGTCAATTTGAGTGCCACGAGTACCATAAGGAAACTTACATGTAGCAATTGCAATATGCCCTTTTAAAACCAAAGTATAATCAATTCTCTCTTCTTCGGTCAATTGACCTAAGGCAATGGTACGGGTAATATCTGTTGTGCCGTCTAAATACTGTGCACCTGAATCAAGCAATAAAAAGCCTTTTGGCTTTAAAGTCGAAGAACTTTCCGGGGTAGCTGAGTAATGGACAATTGCCCCATGCTCTTTATAGCCGGCAATAGTATCAAAACTTTCTCCCATATATAAATCTTGTGCTGCTCTGAATTCATGTAGCTTTTTATCAATACTCAGTTCAGTCTCCTTCCCCAGTGGAACAGCTTTCTCCAACCAGATAAGGAATTTTACCAGCGCCACTCCATCACGCACCATTACGTTGTGTGTTCCCACAATCTCTTGTTTATTTTTTATTGCTTTTAATAAGGCAATAGGGGAATTTCCACGTACTATTTTGCATGAAGGATTTATCGATGAGAATATATCATAATTTGTTTTTGCAGGATTTATCAGTAAATTCGAAATCTTTAAATGTGATAAAACCTGATTTATTTCATCATAATTTTTGATAAGAACCTTTTGTGATAGTAAATACTCTTTTACTTCTGCCGTTAGTTTTTTGGGAGCAATGAAATAAAAAATTTCTTTTTGAGTAATTAGCAAATAGCTTACCACAACAGGATTGCACTTTACATCATTCCCTCTTAGATTAAGTGCCCATGCTATTTCATCAAGTGCGGAAACTAACAGACTCTCTATTCCTTCTTTCTCTGTTTCCTGGCGGATCAGAGCAATTTTTTCAAGACAAGATATCCCTGCATATTTTGTTTCGTAAATGAATGCAGCATCTTGAGGCATGGCTGGGCGATCTTTCCAAATCTGCTCTAACGGATCAAAAGAAGTATCTACTTTAATATTCTTTTTAGCGAAAAGAGTTTTCATTTCTTCCACTTCAATTACTGAAAACATTTTTCCATCGATTCCTATAGATTCGCCTTCTTGAAGTTCTTTGAAAAGCCATTCTGTGATACTGGGAGTGTTTGGTAATCCTTCTTTAAAAAGATCGATGTCAGTGTTCTCTAATTGTTGAGTTGCCTGAATAAAGTAACGGGAATCAGTCCATAATCCTGCTTTGTCAGAAGTCACAACTACAGTGCCTGCTGAACCAGAAAAACCTGAAATCCATTCTCTGGATTTCCAATGTGAAGCAACATACTCACTAAGATGGGGATCTGTGCTAGGAATAATAAAAGCTGAAAGTTTTTTTTCTGAAAGCAGCTTTCTTAACGAAGCAATGCGCTTTACTATTTTTTGTTCCATAATTATATTTTATATATTTTACGATACTCGCAAAGATACAGATTGTTTTTAAATTATTGTTTTATAAAGGACTGCGTTTCTAAAAAAATATCGCATAAAAAACAGCTGGGTAAGTATTGATTTCTTTTTTTAATGCAATTAGTTTTTCTTTTTTATAATAAATATTCGCTGAAAGTTTTGTGAATAAAGAAACTATGTGTAATTTTGCCCCGCATTTTGACTATGCGAGAATTTTAAAATAATATATTTAATAGAAGTAAAATGATAGTAGTACCTGTAAAAGAAGGCGAGAACATCGAAAAAGCGCTAAAAAAGTTCAAAAGAAAATTTGAAAAAACTGGAGTTGTTAAAGAATTAAGAAGCAGACAACAGTTTGATAAACCATCTGTAACAAAACGTTTTAAGAGGGAACGCGCAGTCTATGTTCAAAAACTTCAGGAAATAGAAGAATAATAATTCGTTGTTTATCTTGAATTATTGATTTTTTTTCATATATTCGTTGCTGAATCATTAATGCAACGACTTTTATGTTAATAAACTCATTTTTGAACTATTTGCAATTTGAAAAGAATTACTCGCAGAAAACTATTGATAGTTACGGAGTGGATCTGCTTCAATTTGAAACACGTATCAAAGATTACAATGAGGAATTAACGCTTACTGAAGTTGATCCCGATATTGTTCGTCAATGGATTGTGGAACTCATGGCGAAAGGGTATGCAGCATCATCGGTGAATCGTAAATTGAGTTCATTAAGATCATTCTATAAATTTCTTTTAATTAATAAGGAGTTATCTATAGATCCTACGCGTAAAATCGTTGGACCTAAGAAAAAAAAGCAACTCCCGGTGTTTTTGAAAGAAAGTGAAATGAATAGGTTACTTGATGAAACCGATTATAAAGAAGGATTTGTCGGTGTGAGAGATAGATTGGTTATTGAAATGTTTTATGCAACAGGCATTAGACTTTCAGAACTAATCGGGTTAAATGATGCTGATATAAATCTTGTAGATTCACTTGTAAAGGTTACAGGAAAAAGAAATAAACAAAGACTTATCCCTTTTGGTAATGAATTAAAAGAATCTATTTCCGGGTACATTAAAATAAGGAATGATACTATTGCAATAAGATCCGACGCTTTTTTTGTTAAAGAAAACGGAGAAAGACTCTATAGTGCACTAGTTGACAAGCTAGTAAAGCGACAGTTATCAAAAGTTGTAACGCTAAAAAAGAAAAGCCCCCATGTTTTAAGACACACTTTTGCAACAGCAATGCTGAATAATGATGCAAATCTGAATGCAATAAAGGAATTGCTTGGACATGCTAGCCTCTCGGCTACGGAGGTGTATACTCACACGACTTTTGAAGAATTAAAGAAAATCTATAAACAGGCTCATCCAAGAGCATAAAAAAGGAGGTAGAGATGGAAATTAAAATTCAATCAATTCACTTTGATGCATCAGAGCAATTACAAGCTTTTATCCAAAAGAAAGTCGCAAAATTAGAAAAGTTTTATGATGATATAAAGACTGTAGAAGTTTCATTGAGGGTTATTAAACCTGAAACTGCAGAAAATAAAGAAGCTGGGATTAAGATTCTGGTACCCAATAATGAGTTTTATGCCAACAAAATAAATGATTCTTTTGAGGCTTCAATAGACGAGGCTTTAGAAGCTCTATCCAAACAATTGTTGAAGTATAAGGAAAAACAGCGGGCTAAATAAAAAAAAGATAAATAACTTTGCGGTTAAGAAATAAATGACTAAATTTGCAGCCGTTTCGCTTAGATTAAACGTAACGGTTGCTTTTTTGAGATGAATGCCTCTTTAGCTCAGTTGGCCAGAGCACGTGATTTGTAATCTCGGGGTCGTTGGTTCGAATCCGACAAGAGGCTCAAATGCAGGGCAAATACCAGAGTGGCCAAATGGGGCAGACTGTAAATCTGCTGTCTTACGACTACGGTGGTTCGAATCCATCTTTGCCCACATTGACAAAGCAATGGCTTTGATAAGAATGCGGAAGTAGCTCAGTTGATAGAGCATTAGCCTTCCAAGCTGAGGGTCGCGGGTTTGAGTCCCGTCTTCCGCTCTCGTTCTTGCTGTTGTAGCTCAGTGGTAGAGCACTTCCTTGGTAAGGAAGAGGTCACGGGTTCAACTCCCGTCAACAGCTCATAATTAAAGTAAATGCTGATTATTAATCAAATAAATAAACAAGTAAAGCTATGGCTAAAGAGAAATTTGATCGTACCAAGCCGCACGTTAACATTGGTACTATTGGTCACGTTGACCACGGTAAAACGACTTTGACTGCTGCTATCACTACCGTTTTAGCAAAGAAAGGTCTTTCTGAATTGCGTTCTTTCGATTCTATCGATAACGCACCTGAAGAAAAAGAAAGAGGTATTACAATTAATACTTCGCACGTTGAGTATCAAACAGCTAGTCGTCACTATGCGCACGTTGACTGTCCTGGACATGCTGACTACGTAAAGAACATGGTAACTGGTGCTGCTCAGATGGATGGTGCTATCATTGTAGTTGCTGCAACTGATGGACCTATGCCTCAAACTCGTGAACATATCCTATTGGCTCGTCAGGTAAACGTTCCTAAATTGGTCGTTTTCATGAATAAATGTGATATGGTCGATGATGAAGAAATGTTGGAACTTGTTGAAATGGAAATGAGAGAACTTCTTTCATTTTATGATTTTGATGGTGATAATACTCCTATTATTCGTGGTTCTGCTCTAGGCGCACTTAACGGTGTAGCAAAGTGGGAAGATAAGATAATGGAATTGATGGATGCTGTTGATTCATGGATTCCAATTCCTCCACGTGAAACAGAGAAACCTTTCTTAATGCCAGTTGAAGACGTGTTCTCAATTACAGGTCGTGGTACTGTTGCTACAGGTCGTATCGAAACAGGTATTATCAAAACCGGTGAAGAAGTTCAGATTATCGGTCTTGGTGCTGAAGGTAAAAAATCTGTGGTTACTGGTGTGGAAATGTTCCGTAAGATTCTTGATGAAGGTCAAGCTGGAGATAATGTAGGTCTATTGCTTCGTGGTATTGAAAAAGAAGCGATTAAGCGTGGTATGGTTATTTGCCATCCAGGAAAAATCACTCCTCACACAACATTCAAAGCTGAAGTCTATATTTTGAAGAAAGAAGAAGGTGGCCGTCATACACCATTCCATAATAAATATCGTCCTCAATTTTATCTACGTACATTAGACTGTACAGGTGAAATTACTCTTCCAGAAGGAACGGATATGGTTATGCCAGGTGATAACGTTACAATTACTGTGGAATTAATTTATCCAGTAGCTCTTAACCTTGGTCTTCGTTTTGCTATTCGCGAAGGAGGACGTACAGTTGGTGCTGGTCAGATTACTGAAATTATTAAGTAATTAAATAAAATATCGGTTCTTGGTTTTACTGAGAACTGATTATTTACGGGAGTAGCTCAGTTGGTAGAGCACCGGTCTCCAAAACCGGGTGTCGGGAGTTCGAGCCTCTCCTCCCGTGCAAATACATTAGAGATGAAAAAAATAGTAGAAAAAGTAGTATCTTATTTAAAAGAGACATACGACGAGCTTGTGCATAAAGTATCGTGGCCTACGTATTCTGAACTTACTAACAGTGCAGTGGTTGTTTTATATGCTTCCCTACTTATTGCATTGGTAGTTTTCGTAATGGACTTCTGCTTCCAGACTCTTATGGAAGATGTTATTTATCCACATTAATTTAAAGGAGTACAAAAATGTCTGAGATTGAAAAAAAATGGTATGTTTTGCGTGCCATTAGCGGTAAAGAAAGCAAGGTCAAAGAGTATCTTGAGGCTGACATTAAAAACAGCAACCTTGGTGATTATGTATCTCAGGTATTGATTCCGACTGAAAAAGTATATCAGGTTCGCAATGGCAAAAAAATTGTGAAAGAAAGAAATTATCTTCCTGGCTACGTTTTGGTGGAGGCTGCTTTGGTTGGTGAGGTTACTCACCATTTAAGAAATACTCCTAATGTGATAGGTTTTTTAGGTGGATCGGATAACCCTACCCCTTTAAGACAGTCGGAAGTGAATCGTATACTTGGTACAGTAGATGAACTACAGGAATTAGGGGAAGAGATGAATATCCCACATATTGTAGGAGAAACTGTGAAAGTTACTTTTGGTCCATTTAGCGGATTTAGTGGTATCATTGAAGAAGTGAATAACGAAAAGAAGAAACTAAAGGTTATGGTAAAGATATTCGGGCGGAAAACTCCTCTTGAATTAGGCTTTATGCAAGTAGAAAAGGAATGACATTGGTTACGCTGTGTTATTTCTTAATTTAGAATGTTTATATATAAATTTTAAAAACAATGGCTAAAGAAGTTGCTGGACTAATCAAATTACAGATTAAAGGAGGCGCTGCAAATCCATCTCCTCCAGTTGGACCTGCATTAGGTTCAAAAGGAATTAATATTATGGAATTCTGCAAGCAATTCAATGCCAGAACCCAAGACAAAGCAGGTAAAATATTGCCTGTCGTTATTACTTATTATGTTGATAAGTCTTTTGATTTTGTAGTTAAAACTCCTCCTGTTGCTATTCAATTACTAGAGGTAGCTAAGCTTAAGAGTGGTTCTGCTGAGCCTAATCGTGTAAAGGTGTCTGAACTCACTTGGGATCAAATACGTACGATTGCTCAAGACAAAATGGTTGATTTAAACTGTTTTACTGTGGGAGCTGCTATGACTATGGTTGCTGGAACAGCTAGAAGTATGGGTATCACTGTAAAAGGGGAATTCCCAGTTAATAATTAATAATCTTCAATATAATGGGAAAACTGACAAAAAATCAAAAGTTAGCTGCCGAGAAAATTGAAGCAGGGAAAGCATATTCACTTAAAGAAGCATCTACTCTTGTAAAGGAAATAACCTCTACTAAATTTGATGCCTCATTAGATATTGATGTACGTTTAGGGGTGGACCCTCGTAAGGCTAACCAGATGGTGAGAGGGGTTGTTTCTCTTCCTCACGGTACTGGTAAAGAAGTTAAAGTCTTAGTTCTTTGTACACCTGATGCTGAAGCTGCTTCAAAAGAAGCTGGTGCAGACTATGTGGGTCTTGACGAATATATTGAAAAGATCAAAGGTGGATGGACTGATATTGATGTAATTATCACTATGCCATCTATCATGGGAAAAATAGGTGCTTTAGGTCGTGTACTTGGTCCTCGTGGATTAATGCCTAACCCTAAAAGTGGTACTGTTACTATGGACGTTGCCAAAGCGGTTAAAGAAGTGAAACAAGGAAAAATTGACTTCAAAGTTGACAAAAGTGGTATTATTCATACTTCTGTAGGTAAAGTTTCATTTGATGCTGATAAGATTCGCGATAACGCAAGAGTCTTCATTTCAACATTGAATAAGTTAAAACCAACTGCAGCTAAAGGCACATATATAAAGAGTATTTATCTTTCTAGTACAATGAGTAGGGGGATTAAAATTGACCCGAAATCAATTGAGGAAATCTAATTTAAGGAGGAACAATGAGAAAGGAAGATAAAAATACAGTTATTGGGCAAATTACTGAAACGGTAAAAGAATATTCTCATTTCTATCTTGTAGATACAACTGCAATGAATGCGGCTGCTACAAGTGCGCTGAGAAGAAAATGTTTTGAAACTGACATAAAGTTACTTGTTGTTAAAAACACGCTACTACATAAGGCTTTAGAAAGTTTAGGAGTAGACTATTCACCATTATACGGATCATTGAAGGGATCAACTTCTGTGATGTTTACGAATACTGGTAATGCTCCTGCTAAATTGATTAAGAGTGTGTCTAAAGATGGCATACCTGGGCTCAAAGCTGCTTATGTTGAGGAAAGTTTTTATATAGGTGCTGATCAATTAGAAGCACTTATCAATATTAAGAGTAAGAATGAAGTTATTGCTGATGTTATTGCATTGTTGCAATCTCCTGCTAAGAACGTTATTTCCGCTCTTCAATCAGGTGGCAACACCCTTCACGGAGTTCTAAAAACTCTTGGTGAAAGATAATATCAGAATAAATTATTTAGTAAATTAAACATAAAAATCATACAAAAATGGCAGATTTGAAAGCTTTTGCAGAACAATTAGTTAACTTGACAGTAAAAGAAGTTAATGAACTTGCTACTATCCTTAAAGATGAATATGGTATTGAACCTGCTGCTGCAGCTGTGGCTGTTGCTGCTGGTCCTGCTGCTGCAGTTGTTGCTGAAGAAAAAACTTCTTTTGATGTAGTATTGAAAAGTGCAGGTAGCGCAAAATTACAAGTCGTTAAAGCGGTTAAAGAACATTGCGGTCTTGGTTTGAAAGAGGCTAAAGATTTAGTTGACGCTGCTCCTAGTGTTATTAAAGAAGGTGTCGCTAAAGCTGATGCTGAAACATTGAAAAAAGCATTGGAAGAAGCTGGGGCTGAAATTGAACTTAAATAACATTGGCCTGTTAATCAGGTAATTCGGTTAAGAGCCCTCTGTTAGAGGGTTCTTGACCTTTTTGTGTATATATTTATAAATAAGTTCTACAAATTCATTGACAGATGTCTTCAAATACTGTAAATCAAAGAGTTAATTTTGCTTCTATCAAGAATCCTTTTGGATATCCTGATTTCTTAGAAGTACAATTGAAGTCATTCAAAGACTTTCTACAATTAGATACCCCACCTGAAAAGCGTAAAAACGAGGGATTGTATAAAGTATTTGCTGAAAACTTCCCTATAGCCGACACAAGAAATAATTTTGTTCTTGAGTTCTTGGATTATTATATTGACCCGCCTAGATATTCTATTGATGAATGTATAGAGCGTGGATTGACTTATAGTGTCCCTTTAAAAGCAAAACTCAAGTTATATTGCACAGATCCGGATCACGAAGATTTTGACACTGTTATTCAAGACGTGTTCCTTGGTCCTATTCCTTATATGACAGATAAAGCTACATTTGTCATTAATGGAGCGGAACGTGTGATTGTATCACAATTACATCGTTCACCGGGTGTCTTTTTTGGTCAGAGTGTACATGCCAACGGTACAAAACTTTATTCAGCTCGTATTATCCCTTTCAAAGGATCTTGGATTGAGTTTGCTACAGACATTAACAATGTAATGTATGCATATATTGACCGTAAGAAAAAATTGCCTGTTACTACTCTTTTAAGAGCAATAGGCTTTGAAAATGATAAAGATATTCTTGAGATTTTTAATTTAGCTGAAGATATAAAGGTAAATAAAAGTAATCTTAAAAAGATTGTTGGCAGAAAACTAGCAGCAAGAGTACTGAAAACATGGGTTGAAGATTTTGTAGATGAAGACACTGGTGAGGTTGTTTCTATCGAACGTAATGAGGTTATTATCGATCGTGAAACAGTGTTGGAACAACAGCATGTTGATGAAATTATCGAGTCTGGCGTTCAAAATATTCTTGTTCATAAGGATGAACCGAATCAATCAGACTATTCTATTATTTACAATACTCTTCAAAAGGACCCAAGTAATTCTGAAAAGGAAGCGGTATTATATATATATAGACAACTTCGTAATGCTGATCCTGCAGATGATGCAAGTGCACGTGAAGTTATTAATAATTTGTTCTTTTCGGAAAAAAGATATGATCTTGGTGAAGTTGGTAGATATAGAATCAACAAAAAGTTGAACCTTACTACTAGTATGGATGTTAAAGTTCTAACCAAGGAAGATATAATTGAAATCATTAAATATTTAATAGAGTTAATTAACTCAAAAGCGGATGTTGATGATATTGACCATTTAAGTAATAGACGTGTACGTACTGTCGGAGAACAATTATCTAATCAATTTGCTATTGGTTTGGCTCGTATGTCTCGTACTATTCGTGAAAGAATGAACGTCAGAGATAATGAAGTATTCACTCCAATAGATTTGATTAACGCAAAGACTATTTCTTCCGTAATTAATACTTTCTTTGGAACAAATGCTTTGTCTCAATTCATGGATCAAACCAATCCGTTAGCAGAAATTACTCATAAGAGACGTATGTCTGCCCTTGGACCTGGTGGTTTATCACGTGAAAGAGCTGGTTTTGAAGTTCGTGACGTTCACTATACACATTATGGACGACTCTGTCCAATTGAAACCCCTGAGGGTCCGAATATTGGTTTGATTTCGTCATTATGCGTATATGCTAAAATTAACGATCTTGGATTTATCGAGACTCCATATAGAAAAGTTGCCGATAGTAAAGTAGATATATCATCGGAAGGGATTGTCTATTTAACGGCAGAAGAGGAAGAGGGAAAAATAATCGCTCAAGGGAACGCTGTTTTAGATGACGAAGGCAAATTTGTAAATAATCGTATAAACTCTCGGCAGGATGCTGATTTTCCTGTTGTAGATCCTTCTGATATTGAATTGATGGATGTCGCTCCTCAGCAGATTGCATCCATTGCAGCATCATTAATTCCTTTCTTGGAACATGATGATGCGAACCGTGCCTTGATGGGATCGAACATGATGCGTCAAGCTGTTCCATTACTCAAGTGTGAGTCTCCAATTGTTGGAACTGGCATTGAAAAGCAATTAGTTCAGGATTCTCGTACACAGATAGCAGCTGAAGGGGATGGTATTATTGAATTTGTTGATGCTACGACTATTCGGGTTCAATATGAAAGAAGTGAAGACGAGGGATTTGTAAGTTTTGAAAGTGCTTTAAAGGAATATAAAATACCTAAGTTCCGTAAGACTAATCAAAATATGACTATAGATCTTCGCCCTATCTGTTTTAAAGGACAAAATGTTAAAGCTGGGGATATTTTGACTGAAGGTTATTCTACACAAGATGGTGAGCTTGCGCTTGGTAAAAACTTACTTGTAGCTTTCATGCCTTGGAAAGGATATAATTATGAGGATGCTATTGTTCTTAATGAAAGAGTTGTTCGTGAAGATATATTAACTTCAATACATGTTGAAGAATATTCTCTTGAAGTTCGTGAAACGAAGCGTGGTATGGAAGAATTGACTTCAGATATACCTAACGTTAGTGAAGAAGCAACTAAAGATTTAGATGAAAGTGGAATTGTACGTATTGGAGCTAGAATACAGCCGGGAGATATTTTAATTGGCAAGATTACTCCTAAAGGAGAATCGGATCCTTCTCCTGAGGAAAAGCTGCTTCGTGCTATATTTGGAGATAAAGCTGGAGATGTAAAAGATGCATCGTTGAAAGCATCTCCTTCTCTAAAAGGAGTTATCATAGATAAAAAATTATTTTCAAGAGTTGTTAAAAACAGGAATTCGAAGTTAGCAGATAAAGCATTACTTCCTAAAATTGATGATGAATTTGAGCTGAAAGTAGCAGATCTGAAAACTATTTTAATCGATAAGCTTCTAATATTAACTGATGGAAAAGTTTCTCAAGGTGTTAAAGATTATTTAGGAGCAGATGTTATAGCTAAGGGAGCGCCATTTACGGCATCTGAATTACGAAATCTTGACTATGCATCAATTCAAGTGAGTAAATGGACAACTGATGCTCATAAGAATGAAATGATTCGCGATCTGATTTTAAACTATCTAAAAAAATATAAAGAGCTGGACGCCGAATTGAAACGTAAAAAGTTTAGTATAACAATTGGTGATGAGTTACCTGCTGGTATTATTCAAATGGCTAAGGTTTATATTGCTAAGAAACGAAAAATTGGTGTAGGTGATAAGATGGCGGGACGCCATGGAAATAAGGGTATTGTGTCGCGAGTCGTTAGGCAAGAAGATATGCCGTTTCTGGCTGATGGTACGCCTGTAGACATTGTTCTTAATCCTCTTGGAGTACCTTCTCGTATGAACTTAGGACAAATTTTTGAAACTGTTCTTGGTTGGGCAGGAAAAGAACTTGGAGTTAAGTTCTCTACTCCTATTTTTGATGGTGCGTCACTTGAAAATATAACCGAATGGACCGACAAAGCCGGTCTGCCTCGCTATGGCAAAAGTTATTTATGCGATGGCGGAACTGGTGACCGTTTTGATCAACCGGCTACTGTTGGCGTTATTTACATGCTTAAATTGGGACATATGGTTGAAGATAAGATGCATGCGCGTTCTATTGGTCCGTATTCTTTAATTACTCAACAACCTCTTGGTGGTAAGGCACAATTTGGTGGTCAACGTTTTGGAGAGATGGAAGTTTGGGCTTTAGAAGCATTTGGTGCATCGCATATACTTCAAGAAATACTAACAATCAAATCTGATGATGTGGTAGGACGTTCGAAAGCTTATGAAGCTATTGTTAAAGGCGAACCTATGCCGCAACCTGGTATCCCAGAATCTCTTAATGTTTTATTACATGAGTTAAGAGGTCTTGGACTGAGTATTAACTTAGAATAATTAATAGATAACTCTTTACATTAAATTAATCGTATGGCTTTTAGAAAAGAAAATAAGATAAAGAGTAATTTCTCGAAAATCTCTATTGGTTTGGCTTCTCCGGAAGAAATCTTAGAGAATTCGAGTGGTGAAGTTTTGAAGCCTGAAACAATCAACTATCGCACTTATAAACCTGAACGTGATGGCTTATTTTGTGAACGGATTTTTGGTCCAATTAAGGATTATGAATGTCATTGTGGTAAATACAAAAGAATTCGTTACAAAGGAATTGTTTGTGACCGATGTGGCGTTGAAGTGACTGAAAAGAAAGTTAGGCGTGAGCGCATGGGACATATTCAATTAGTAGTTCCAGTTGCGCACATTTGGTATTTCCGTTCGCTTCCCAACAAAATAGGTTACTTGCTAGGTTTGCCTACTAAGAAACTTGATTCGATCATTTATTATGAACGCTATGTAGTTATTCAACCTGGTATAAAGGAGGCTGATGGTTCTAGTGCTTATGATTTATTATCTGAAGAAGAGTATTTAGATATACTTGATGCCCTTCCTAAAGATAATCAATATTTAGAAGATACAGATCCAAACAAATTTATTGCTAAAATGGGCGCTGAGGCTATTTACGACCTGTTGGCTCGTCTTGATTTAGATGCTCTCTCTTATGAGCTAAGACATAAAGCTGGCAATGACTCGTCTCAGCAACGCAAAAATGAAGCATTAAAACGTTTGCAAGTTGTAGAATCTTTTAGAATATCAAAAGGACGCAATAAACCAGAATGGATGATTGTCCGTATCGTTCCGGTTATTCCTCCTGAATTGAGACCTTTAGTTCCGCTTGATGGTGGTCGTTTTGCTACATCTGATTTAAATGACTTGTATCGTCGTGTAATCATTCGTAATAATCGCTTGAAGAGATTAATAGAAATTAAAGCTCCTGAGGTTATTTTGCGTAATGAAAAACGCATGCTTCAAGAATCTGTTGACTCTTTGTTTGATAATTCTCGTAAATCAAGTGCGGTAAAAACAGATGCAAATCGCCCTTTAAAATCTCTTTCAGATAGTTTAAAAGGTAAGCAAGGACGTTTCCGTCAGAATTTATTAGGTAAACGCGTTGACTACTCTGCACGTTCTGTAATTGTTGTTGGACCAGAATTGAGAATGCACGAATGTGGCATCCCAAAACTAATGGCTGCAGAGTTATATAAACCGTTTATTATTCGTAAGCTGATAGAAAGAGGAATTGTTAAGACAGTAAAATCAGCAAAGAAAATTGTAGATCGTAAAGATCCTGTTATATGGGATATATTGGAATATGTTATGAAAGGCCATCCTGTTCTACTAAATCGTGCACCAACGTTGCACCGTTTAGGTATTCAGGCGTTTCAACCTAAAATGATTGAAGGTAAGGCTATTCAACTTCATCCACTTGCCTGTACTGCTTTCAATGCCGATTTTGATGGTGACCAGATGGCTGTTCATCTACCTTTAGGTAATGAAGCTATTCTAGAAGCTCAGATGTTGATGCTTGCTTCACATAATATTCTGAATCCAGCTAATGGAGCTCCAATTACTGTACCTTCACAAGATATGGTACTTGGTCTATATTATATAACCAAGTTGAGAACAGGAGCCAAGGGAGAGGGCTTAATATTTTACGGACCTGAAGAAGCTACAATTGCTTATAATGAAGGGAAAGTTGATATTCATGCTATTATCAGTGTTATCGTAAAAGATCTCGATGAGAATGGTAATATTGTTGATGTAATGATGAAAGAAACTTCTGTTGGACGTGTTATTGTAAATGAAATTGTCCCTAAAGAAGTTGGTTATATAAATAGAATTATTTCTAAGAAATCTCTTAGAGAAATTATTGGTGACGTAATTAAAACTTGCGGTGTCGCTAGAACTGCTGATTTTCTTGATGGCATTAAAGACTTGGGTTATAAAATGGCATTTATTGGAGGATTGTCTTTCAATTTGGATGACATTATTATTCCAAAAGAAAAAGAGAAATTGGTTCAACGTGGATATGATGATGTAGAACAAGTTGTGAATAATTACAATATGGGTTTCATTACTAATAATGAACGTTATAATCAAGTGATTGATATCTGGACTCACGTTAATTCAGAATTATCCAATATTTTAATGAAGACTATTTCTTCAGATGATCAGGGATTTAATTCTGTATATATGATGCTTGACTCGGGAGCTCGTGGTTCAAAAGAACAAATCCGTCAGCTTTCTGGAATGCGTGGTTTGATGGCTAAACCACAAAAAGCAGGTGCTGCTGGAGGTCAGATTATTGAAAACCCTATTCTTTCTAATTTTAAGGAGGGGTTATCTGTACTTGAATATTTTATATCTACACATGGTGCCCGTAAAGGTTTAGCGGATACGGCACTTAAAACTGCTGATGCAGGATATCTAACTAGACGTTTAGTTGACGTTTCACATGACGTAATTATTAACGAAGAAGATTGTGGTACTCTGCGTGGATTAATATGTACTGACTTAAAAAATAATGAAGATGTTATTGCAACTCTTTATGAAAGAATTTTAGGTCGTGTCTCAGTTCATGATATTATTCATCCTACAACAGGTGAGTTAATTGTTCAAAGTGGAGAAGAAATAACTGAAGATATTGCTAAGAAGATTGAAAACTCGCCAATTGAAAGTGTTGAAATTCGTTCTGTTTTAACTTGTGAATCAAAGAAAGGCGTTTGTGTGAAATGTTACGGTCGTAACCTTTCTACTAGCAGAATGGTTCAGAAAGGAGAAGCTGTAGGAGTTATTGCAGCTCAGTCGATTGGTGAACCAGGTACTCAGTTAACGCTACGTACATTTCATGCTGGTGGTACTGCAGCTAACATTGCTGCAAATGCAAGTGTTGTAGCAAGATACAATGGTCGGTTGGAATTGGAGGAACTTCGTACTGTAAACACAATTGACGAAACGGGTGAGAGTGTAAAGGTTGTTGTTGGACGATTAGCAGAATTAAGAATAATTGATGTAAATACAAATATTGTTCTTTCAGCCCATAGCGTTCCTTATGGTTCTAAATTGTATGCAGCTGACGGTGAAATGGTAGAGAAAGGTAGGCTTATTTGTAAATGGGATCCTTTTAATGCAGTTATTATCACTGAGGCAACTGGTAAAATAGAATTTGAAGGCGTAATTGAAAATGTAACTTATAAAGTTGAATCTGACGAAGCGACAGGTTTACGAGAAATAATCATAATCGAGTCCAGAGATAAGACAAAAGTTCCTTCTGCTCATATTTATGATGAAAGTGGAGAGATCATTCGTACTTATAATTTCCCTGTTGGTGGCCACGTTGTTGTAGAAAATGGCCAAAAAGTAAAATCTGGTGATGTGATTGTTAAAATTCCTCGTGCTGTTGGTAAGGCTGGTGATATTACCGGTGGACTTCCTCGCGTAACAGAGTTATTTGAAGCACGTAATCCTTCTAACCCTGCGGTTGTTTCAGAAATTGATGGCGAAGTAACGATGGGCAAAATTAAACGTGGTAATCGTGAAATAGTCGTAACTTCAAAAACAGGAGAGGTTAAAAAGTACTTGGTCGCTCTTTCTAAACAGATCCTTGTTCAAGAGAACGATTATGTACGTGCAGGAACAGCTCTTTCTGATGGAGCAATTACACCTGCGGATATATTAGCAATAAAAGGTCCTACAGCTGTTCAGGAATATATTGTTAATGAGGTGCAAGATGTTTATCGTCTACAAGGTGTAAAAATCAACGATAAGCATTTTGAAATCATTGTTCGTCAGATGATGCGTAAAGTTGGGATCAATGAACCTGGAGATACACGATTCTTGGAGCAACAGGTTGTCGATAAACTTGATTTTATGGAAGAGAATGATCGTATTTGGGGCAAGAAAGTAGTTGTTGATGCTGGAGATTCACAGACATTGCAACCTGGTCAGATTGTAACAGCACGTAAGCTAAGAGATGAAAACAGTATGTTAAAACGTCGTGATTTGAAGTTAGTAGAAGTACGTGATGCTATTGCTGCAACATCTACTCAAATTCTTCAAGGTATTACTCGTGCGGCGCTTCAAACATCTAGCTTTATGTCAGCAGCATCCTTCCAAGAAACTACGAAGGTACTAAATGAGGCTGCTATCAATGGCAAGGTTGATAAACTTGAAGGAATGAAAGAAAATGTTATTTGTGGACATTTGATTCCTGCTGGAACAGGGCAACGTGAATTTGAAAAAATCATAGTTGGATCAAAAGAAGAATACGATAGAATATTAGCCAACCGTAAAACAGTATTGGATTATAGTGAAGTAAAATAGGCATTTCTAAATTATTTATATATTTAAATAATTTTAATAGCTGTTTTATTATTATATGCTATTTAAAAAGAGGGTGTGTAAAAAGTGAAAAGAGACTGAAGAAGTCCTCACTTTTGACACATCTTTTTTTTGTTCGCTCTTCCATGGCTAATAACTATATTAACCTTGGATGAACTTTGATAGAAAGATGTATTTATTATATTGCCAAGGTATAGGTATATTGCAAGACCGGCTGAATCCGAAGGAAATCAGCGGTAATCAGCGGTAATAAGCAAATTAATATCTAGTTTAGAAGTGCATGCAATATCTTAAATAGAAATCACCATAAAGCTTAGGCTTCTCCTGCAAAACCTTGAATGGATGATATTGCACTATCTTCATTTAGACGAATATTCCCGCAAGATTCTTCATATTTACGCACATTGTCTTCTAGGGCACGCATAAGTCTCTTTGCATGTTCAGGCGTGAGGATAATTCTACTTTTAACCTTAGCTTTTGGAATTCCAGGCATTACACGGATGAAATCGAGAATAAATTCAGAATTGGAATGAGTAATCACAGCTAGGTTAGCATATGTGCCCTGAGCTACTTCTTCATTTAATTCTATCTGCAACTGATTGGTTGGATTTTCGTTGTTCATATTATAAATTTTTATATCACTTAATTTAGATATTATATACAATGTTTCCAAGAAGTTTCTTTCAAAAAGGTTCAAAGGAAATAGTCTTTTCCCTAATTTATTATGTCTCAGATAACTTTCTTTATTCAGACTTTTTATTTGTAAGAATAATTTCTAAATAAAATATTATACTTTTAGACAAAGGTACAAATTTTCATCATATAATAAAATATGAAGGGTTAAAATATGTAGCAAAATTAATTGGCATTTAAGTAGCATGTATAAGCGAAAATTTGAAGATCAATTTCGATATATATAGCCTGCAACAGGAGGCTTTTTTATTGTTATATAATTTTTAAAATTTCTTTTCCTTCTCTCCAAAAAGATTATTAGCTTTTTCTACTTTATTTTTAGAGATTTTTTTACAGTTATTTACTATCAAAATAAATGCAAGTAGTCTCAAAAACAGAACTGATTTAATTTGTAATTAAATTTAAGAATAGGTTTAAAGGAGGAGGATCTTTACAGCGTTTTCAAATTGTAAATGTATCCTCATAATTAGTCAGCCCTTAAGAAGTATTTATATTACTGATTAATAGTAATATAAATGCAGAAATAGTTTGCTATATCTGCAAGATTTAGTATTTTTAGGGCATAAATCTTGCAGATATGTTACACAAAAATCCCCTGAAAGGT
>JAATGU010000145.1 GCA_015654535.1 Bacteroidales bacterium | reverse complement strand
TAGTGATTTTCCTAACGACAAGGAACAATATTAATTTTTTGATTACTTTTTTAAAGGTGGTGGACAGAAGTTTTTATAATGAACCTTTGTCCACCACTTTTTTATTCTTATCTCCTTTTATCAGATGATTGCGTTGTTATATTAGCAACGGACTTCAACCAACATATATCTAAAGATGAGATAAAATTGGAGAATTATTTTTTCTCCTCAGTTTTGGGAGTCATTTCTCCTTTGATATAGAGTCTTACCAGTTCCACTTTTGCATTACTACGTACAGTGATACTTTTCTTAAATGGCCCCGGATATTTACCGCTTCCGTTATAAGTCACTTCAATGGTTCCTTTTTTACCGGGCATTATGGGCTCTTTGGTATAGTCGGGGATAGTACATCCGCAAGAGGCTACAGCTTGATTGATAACTAGAGGGCCGTTGCCCGTGTTAGTAAAGTTAAAGACACATTTTACTTTTGGTTGATTCTCTGAAAATGTACCAAAATCATGTGTAGTCTTATCAAAACTAATTTCCGCTTGCTTTTGTGCGGAAGCATACGTTACTCCTAAAAGAAGGAGTATCATTAAGAAGAAAGTCTTTTTCATTATTTTTTATTTCAATTTTGTGACACGCAAAGTTAATAGTTATTCATTAATATTATATATGTTTGCAAATGAATTAACAAACTTAAAAAGAAAATAGTAGTGGTAAACAAAAAGGAACGAATTATGACGATAAAAACGCAGACATTTTTAGGGTCATTTATTACTTATTTTCTATTTCCATCCATAATTCAATGCCTCCTCTAGTCATTACATTGGCGTTATTACCTCTTATTTCTCCTCTGTTTCCTCTCATTTCGCCACCTCCCATACCGCCTTCACCTCGTCTGCCTCTTCTTTCGAATCCTGAGTTTGAACTATTGTCCTCCGCCTTATTCCCGTTAGGTTTTTTATGATTGGATATAAAACCAATGGATAGTTTCTTTATGTCTTTAATTTCTTTGGTACTGATATATTCTATTGGAATGTTCACCGTACAGGTAGATTTCAGTGAATCCGATTGGTAAACTGCCGAAAACGGGGGAGTTGCCAAAAATAGGTCTACTAAAATTTCTTTTCCCAAACCGTCTTTCCATGTTCCGTCTCTGAAGAATCCAGCACGTAAATCGTCTAGTTCTTCCTTATCTTGAGGAACAATTCCAGCTACAATAAGTCCTTTGTCTTGCTTGTTTTTTCCTTTTTCATCTATAAATACCGAGAAACCGTTTCGCACTATTCGCGCAAGTTGCATTTTGTCGCTAAACTCCAACGTTATCTTCAGCTTATCGCTACCTTGTTCAATACTGTACCTGATTCCCGTTTTTTCATCTGCTCCTTTTTTTAATAGATCCGCAGCAAACGTGCTTGTAGTGGTAAATGCCAGCAAGAGGGAAAATAAGACTGATTTCGAAATATTATTCATACTTGATATTTTTCAAATTTGTGTATAATGTGTTTAATCTACTCTATCCTTGATTTACTTTTAAAAGATTACACTTTTAGTTAGATGAAAGAAATGGTAAAAGGTTAAATGCAGTTATGCTTTTTTTTGAATGAAAAAAAATATTTTGTTTCCGGATTTAACTTTCTTACCTTTTTTTGTTCAAAGGAGTATATGAGATTAAATGGTCATAAAATTAATAATCGAATAGATGACAGCCAGAGATGACGACGAGATATTATTGTTGCTAAGGAGTAATAAGACCAAAGATAAAGGATTTTCCCTATTAATGGATAAATATAAGGAGCGCATTTATTGGCACATCCGCAGAGTTGTGATCTCTCACGAAGATGCTCAGGATATTATGCAGGAAACCTTCATCAATGTATATCGCTTTTGTGGACATTTTGTAGGAAATAGTAAACTTTATACTTGGCTTTACCGGATAGCAACCAATGAATGTATCCGCTTTTTCCATAGCCGAAAGATTTCTTTTACCTCCTATGATCAGATGAGCGAAATGTTAGTTGATAAGTTACATGAGGAAACCATGGAATGTGAGGATGTCATCCTTATCAAGTTTCAGGAAGCCATACTTACACTGCCGGAGAAACAACGACTAGTATTCAACTTGCGCTATTATGATGAACTGAGTTATGAAGAGATTGCTCAAATACTTGATTCGTCCGTAGGAACGCTTAAGACGAACTATCATTATGCTAATGAAAAAATTAAGGAATATATGATTAACAACTAAAATGATGGAAAAAGAATTTGATTTTAACTCTGTAGGGAAACGGATTCCCTACCAAGTACCCAATACTTTTTTCTCGAATGTAACGGAACAAACATTGGGTATTGTCCATAGACGCAAGAAAGCAACTTTATATAAAGTAGTCTTTGGACTTTTGGTTGGCGTGGCTGCAATGCTTGCTTTTATATTTACAATTGGAACTTTCGATAAGAAAGATAGTGTTGAGAATAAAGAGCAAATGAGTATTGCTGCTATTCAGAAAGCTCAGCCAGCGGTAAATAAACATTTAACAGCTGTAAATGATTCGAAGATTGCGCAGTCATTTGTTGCTCCTACAAAATTGCCCAAAGCAGTAATAAAGGTTAAAAAAGAAATTAATATAGATGATTGGCTGGCTGAAGTTTCAGATAATGATCTGGATGAATTTGTTACAGCTGTAGAAACAGATACATTTCATTCACAATTTTAATATAAATAATTATGAGAAAGTTTAAGAACATTTTGATGGTATGTGGACTCCTATTGGTGTTTCACACAATGGCGTTTGCTCAAAACAAGGGGCCAAGAGATAATATGAGGCATAAATTTGCCCATGCGCAATTTAATGAAGTGAAAAAAGCGTTGAAACTGGATGAAGCTACCGCTAATAAGTTTGAGTCAATCTACAATGCTTATCTGGAGGAACTGGCTAAGCAGGCCCAGCATGAAAAACAGCGTTTTACTAAAGGAGCGATAGATAGTCTGTCCAACGAACAAGCGGAAAAGATTATTAAGAACAGATTCAAAAGAGCAGAGAAGATGATCGCAGTTCGCGAAAAGTACTATGATGCTTTTAAGAAGGTACTTTCTCCAAAACAGATATTGGTAGTGTATCAAACAGAGACTAAAGTAGCACGCAAGGCAGTCAAGGAATTTCACAAAAGAATAGAGAAAAGGATGGAGAGAAGAGACCGGAAAGCAGCTAAGAATGTGAATTAAGTGCTGCTTGAAGCATTCCCCACGAGTATTCCCTAATAGATATTCTTTTTTATATCATGAGATAATTATTCGTAAACTTCGATTAATTAATATTTTTATCTAATT
>JAATGU010000035.1 GCA_015654535.1 Bacteroidales bacterium | reverse complement strand
TTTCTTGCATGATTAATGTATGTGTTTGGAATATTTTGCGTGCAAAAATACACATTATTCACCAATAAATAAAAACCATTCATCAATAAATGGAATTTATTCACCAATTAATATGGGAAATCTTCCATCAATAGGGAAAGACACCAAGTATAAATGATTAGTGGTAGAAGTAAAGAAATGACCCGCAGGTAACGTTTGTTATACTACTACCACTTGTTTTGAATGGGGCAAAGTAGAGGACTATCACGTGATGCGTAGCCTCTGATTATCGTTTTTCTTTCAGCAAATCACGAATTTCAGTCAGCAAAGTTTCTTCTTTGCTGGGGGCGGAAATTGTGGGAACAGGAGCCTCTACTTTCTTTTGATTGAATTTACTCATTAATTTGATGAACATAAAGATGGCAAATGCGATGACTACAAAATCGAAAGTAGATTGCAGGAAGTTGCCGTAATTCAAAGTAGCTGCCGGAGTAAGTACTTTCCCATTAGCAGTATATGTCGTTTCCTTAATCACCCATTTCAACTCTTTAAAGTTAACGCCGCCTACTAAAAGCCCGATGGCAGGCATAATCACATCCGCTACTAAAGAGGATACTATTTTGCCAAACGCACCACCGATAATTACACCCACGGCCATATCTATCACATTACCTTTCATGGCAAATGCCTTGAACTCTTGTAAAAAATTACTTTTTTCCATATTCTTATTTATATAAATTCTAAAATCCTCTTTTGAATAGGAGCTAATCCATAAAAAAGTAACATAATTGTTGGATTTTTGTTGGCTTACATCTTTATTTTAGATTGTTTTTTTTAAAACTAAAAATAAGAGATAATTATTTTGATTTTTTTCTTATTTTTGTAGTGTTATAGAAATAGTTAAAGCTTGATTGATTTTATAAAACTAATAAGCTTTTAATAGAATGGGGAAGAAACCTTTATATCACAATTTATTGCATGCATTGCTTTTGGGAGATCATCAACAATGCTCTAATTTAGTAAGTAGTTATCTGGCTGATGGATTAAGTGTGATAGACATTTATGAAACAATCATAAAGAAAGCTATGTACCAAGTGGGGTTGTTGTGGGAATTTAATAAAATAAGTGTTGCAGCTGAGCATCTGGCTTCTGCTATTGTAGAGTCGCTGATGAATGAACATTATATGCAGTTGATTTCAAATTTAAGACTGAATAAAAAAATAATAGTCGCTTGTGTAGAACAAGAATATCATCAGATTGGAATAAAGATGGTCAGCGATGTTTTTGAAAAACACGGATGGAACTCTTATTTTCTGGGAGCCAATGTACCCATTAAAGACCTTATTAGTTATGCAAAGACAGTCAATCCTGATTTTATGGCTTTGTCAATTGGTATTTATTCTCATTTGCCTATACTCCAAAAAATGATTGAAGCCCTTCGCCTTGAGTTTCCGGAACTTTGTGTTTTGGTTGGTGGACAGGCCTTTTTACATGGAGATAAAGAAGTGTTGGATAAATATTATAAGGTTGTATATTTGAATGATCTTTCAGATGTAGAGCAGTTTATGCAATCTTTAAACTAAAACGTATGAACTGCAATGTATTAGTAATATGACTACGATAGATATTTTATCACTTTGTGCCGATTGGAAAAGCGAATTTGAACTCTCTTTGAAAGAAAGTGAAACGCTTTGTATTGCGGTCTTTACTACAGAAGGCGAATTATTGTTTGCTAACGCCACCATGTCTATGCTTTTTAAGGGAGATGCGGCTAGTAGTCTACTAAATCCATCTTTGGAGAAATTAATCAATTTAAATAATAGTCAAAGTCTTATTTTTCAAGGTTTTCTAACGATTGGGAATCATTTATCCAACCTTTCTATTCAGTCTCATATTTTTCGGAAATCGGATAGATTGTTGATAATCGGAGGGATTAATCTTCATCAGATGCTGACTTTGAATGAGAAATTATTAAATTTGAACCGAGAGAATACGGATTTTCAACATCAATTAATAAAGGATAAATTTATCATTGAAAGCACTTTGAAACAGCTAGATGCTTCTAATGAAACATTGAAGCAATTGAATGCAACCAAAGATAAGTTTTTTTCCATTATTGCACACGACCTTAGGAATCCTTTTAATGTATTGATGGGTTTTAGTGATTTTTTAACCCAAAGTGCTTCAAACTGTTCACCCGAGGAAGTGCATGAGATTGCCCAAAATATGAATGAAATGGCAAAGCAGGCTTATGGTCTGTTAGAAAATCTACTTATTTGGTCGAGAGTTCAAACGGGTCAACTGCAACCCGATATGCAAAAAGTGAATCCGTCGGATATTCTGAATGAAGTAGTCTATATTTGTAAACCATTGGCTGAGGCAAAGGGAATTACACTCACATCTTCTCTTTTAGTCGACGAATTTATTTACGCGGACGCCAATATGGTAAAAACAGTGCTGCGCAACCTTACAACCAATGCCATTAAATTTACTTTTCCTCAAGGTATTATTCGTATAGATACAAAAGTGGAGTTGAATAGATTTGTTTTTTCAGTTATTGACAATGGTACTGGCATCAACTTTAATGATATAGATAAATTATTCAAGATAGATGCCAACTTATCGAAAACGGGTACGGCAGATGAGAAAGGAACGGGACTCGGACTTATTTTATGCAAAGAATTTGTGGAAAAACACGATTGCGATATTTGGGTAGAAAGTGAATTTGGAAAAGGAAGTGCATTTCATTTTACGATGCCCTTATACGAAAGGTAAGGATGTAAAATTTATTTGGGAAGGATGTTTTTTTTATATTTAAGATAAATTTATGTGCGAATATAAAAACAATTTAGTACTTTTGCATCGCAATTAAGAAAATAGGATTATGAGATATAACTGCATTATTTTATTATTGTTAATCATGCTGATTTTGGTGTCTTGCCGCACCTCTACTCCATGCAATTGTGGTTAGTCAAATGTATTTTTAAAAACAACAACGGATATTTAGAATAAATATTATAAAACCCTTAAAAGTTTAAACAAATGATTAAAGTAGGTATTAATGGATTTGGCCGTATCGGACGTTTAGTATTCCGTGCAGCTCAGACAAGAAGCGACATTCAGATTGTAGGTATCAATGACCTTATCGATGTAGATTACATGGTTTACATGCTTAAGTATGATACAATGCACGGTAAATTTGATGGAACTGCTGAAGCAAAAGACGGTAATCTCGTTGTAAACGGTAAAGTGATCCGTGTAACTGCAGAACGCAACCCTGCTGATTTGAAATGGGGCGCTGTTGGTGCTGAATACGTAGTTGAATCTACAGGTCTTTTCCTTACGAAAGAAAAAGCTCAAGCTCACATCGAAGCTGGTGCAAAATACGTTGTATTGTCTGCTCCTTCTAAGGATGACACCCCTATGTTTGTTATGGGTGTAAATAGCAATACATACGCTGGTCAACCTATCGTATCTAATGCATCTTGTACTACTAACTGTTTAGCTCCTATCGCTAAAGTATTGAACGACAAGTTCGGTATGGTAGAAGGTTTGATGACAACCGTTCACTCTACAACTGCAACTCAAAAAACTGTTGATGGTCCTTCTGCTAAGGATTGGAGAGGTGGACGTGCTGCCTCAGGTAACATTATCCCTTCTTCTACTGGTGCTGCTAAGGCTGTAGGTAAAGTAATCCCTGCATTAAATGGCAAATTAACAGGTATGTCTCTTCGCGTTCCTACTTTGGACGTTTCTGTAGTAGACTTAACTTGTATTTTAGCTAAAGATACAACTTATGCTGAAATCTGCGACGCTATGAAAGAAGCTGCTGCTGGTGAATTGAAAGGTATCCTTGGTTACACTGAAGATGCTGTTGTTTCTTCTGATTTCTTAGGAGATGCACGTACTTCTATCTTTGATGCTAAAGCAGGTATCCAATTGTCTCCTAAATTTGTAAAAGTTGTATCTTGGTATGACAACGAATGGGGATATTCAAACAAGGTTCTTGATTTAGTTGCTCATATGGCATCAGTTAACAAGTAAGAAATTACTGCTCTATATACAAAAAGCCGTTTCGGGTAACCGAGACGGCTTTTTTTTTCTTAAACTTTATTTTCTTATTATATCCACTTATAATTAAAATATTTTTAGCTAAGTTTGTGTTTTTTAAATAGTAAGGCAAATGATTTTCAGGTTGATTTTTTTAATGGTGCTTTTATGGAGTTCTGTATTGGCATTCTCTCAGGATGCTAATGCACTGAATCTTGATAGATTACTTGAAGTAGTTCAGAAGGATTCTGGAAATGCCGACGCCTTAAAGAATCTGAGCCTTATCTATCTTCACAAAGCTGATTATTATCGAGCAATCTATTATGCTGAACAACTTAAAAAACTGGGTAATAAGGAAAATAACAATTCTTACCGACTGTATGCTTATATTGGCTTGGGACAAGCACTTATGATGAAAGGGTACGCTCTTGAGGCAAAAGAATATATGAGTAAGTCTCTGAAACTAGCCCTACAGTTACACAATGATTCTGCGCTTTGCTCCGTGTATAACGGATTGGGACTGTATGCGGCCAACATTGAATCGGATTATTATCTTTCCATTAACTACTTTTTTAAAGGAATAGAGGTGGCCAAACGTATTTCGAATGATCAACTTTATTCTATCATGCTCACAAATCTTGCCGGGATGTATTATTTGAAACAGGATCCCGAAGGGTTGAAATATGCCTTGGAGTGTTATCGACTTGGACAGATTCGTTCGGATTCTTATCTTATTTATTCTGGTGCGACGAACACTGCTTATATGTATTACCTGAAAAAGGATTATACAGCCGCACTTAAATATCTCAAAGAAGCCGAACATACAATGACTAGCAAAGGATTTTTGAATCAATCCAATGTGTACAACCTTTATGGAAATATTGAGTTTGCACTCAAAAGCAATGCCCGTGCCGTTTTCTATTTTAATAAAGCGTTGAAAATGAAAGCCAACGCCCAGACTTCTTCTATTGTAGACACCTATCTTAGTTATGCCAGACTTTTGATGTCTGAGCAAAAATATCAGAAAGCCGTGGATCTCCTACTCAAAGGATTGGAACTTTCCAGGGTAAAGATAAATTTTATTCATAGGAATGATCTTTATGAGTATATTTCCGTGTGCTATGAAAAACTTCATCAATATGAAGACGCATTGAAATATTATAAAGCTTTCACCAAAGAAAATGACAGCATTTTCAATGTCGATAAGGAACGTTCCGTTAATGAATTAATGGTGCGTTATGGAGTAGAAAAGCAAATGAACGAGATAAAACAAAACAAACTTGAATTGCTTGAGAAAGAGAAGAAAGTACAATTGCAAATGTTTATCATCGTTTTTGTTGTGCTTATTCTGTTGCTGATGTATTATCAGTACAGGCGAAAAAATAAGCTGTATATTCAAATTGTTAAGCAAAATATGGAGGCTGTGAACAGAGAGAAATATCTTGATTTACAGATAAAGCAATTAAAGGAATCAACATTAAAGGATACAGGTGGTGGTACAGGGAAATATTCAGTATCTTCTCTCACCGATGAAAAAAGTATTAAGCTATACCGTTTGGTGGAGCACACCATGCGTGAAAAAAAAGTCTATAAAGATAATTATATCACCAAAGAGAAGTTGGCAGATATGTTGGAAACAAATCGTACTTACCTTTCTCAGGTGATTAATGAACAGTCTGGTCTCTCATTTACACACTATATAAATAAATTCAGAATAGAAGAAGCGGTACGTCGGCTTTCCGACTTGAATGACCACACTCCGCTCAAAGCACTTTCCTCCGAATTGGGATTTAATTCCATAACTACCTTTTATAATGTCTTTCAATCCATCGTTGGGCTGACTCCTTCCTCCTACAGAACTAAAGTTACCGAGTTACAAAAAAATAGCTAAAAGACGTTTTTGCTATCATATTTCTTTCAAATACGGAAATTGCCGCATTTGGTATCATTAATATGCCCTATATTTCATTATTTATTCATTTCTTTGCGTTCGTTAAAGGTCCACGATATCTCTGTATGATGAAATATACCACAATGCTGGTATTTTATGGTTTTTATATTTGATTTACTTTTGCGATATGATAAATAACATAATATAATAAAAATAAATGATGAATTCTAAGCACCTATTTACAACCTTGGTTCTATTAATAGTAACCTTGGTATCTTGCCATAGTCAAGTAGCAAGTACTTATACAATTGAAGGAAAAATTGAAGGCCTGACTGACGGAACAAAAGTAGATTTGATTCCTACAGCAACACATAAAAATGAAAAAGCGATTGCTACAGCAGTTGTTACCGATGGTAAATTTGTATTTAAAGGCATGGTAGACGGACCTCGCTGTTTTTATATTCAAGTATCTGGTATTTATGGAGGTACAAAATTAATAGTTGATAATGCCACTATTAAAGTTTCTGGAAAAGCTACATACTCGGAAAGAGATGGAAATAAATTCTGCCAGTTTACAGAGGTTAAGGTAGAAGGTAGTGATTCTCAGAGTTTGTACTTGGAAAAGATTGCTACTAGGAATATTCTTGATTCTCTTTATCAGGCATATCACGAGAATAACCGTGAAATTAGTGAAGCCATGAGTAAAGCTAGGATGGAAAAGAACAAAATATTGCTTGATTCTTTATCAAAAACAAAAGCAGCCGAAAAATTTGCTACGGATGAAAAAGCTTTTTTTGATAGAGTAGCTTCAACGATGAAGAAATTGATTATAAGCAATAAAGATTCTTGGTGGGGACCTTTCTTTATGATGGATCAGATGAGTTATTTTTCTCCTGAGCAAAATGAATGGTTTGAGTCTTTTTCACCCGAAGCTAAGAATAGTTATTATGGAAAGTTGGTTAAGAAGGAACTTTATCCTGAAAATCTAGTAGGAAAACCGGCACCGGCTTTTACTGTGATCGATAAAAACAAAAGAAAAATAACTTCTTCCAAATTAATTTCAGGTAAGAAGTATACATTGATTGATTTCTGGGCTTCTTGGTGTATGCCTTGCCGTAAAGAAATTCCTAATCTAAAACAATTATATGCAAAATATGCTTCTAAAGGTCTCGAGATAGTTAGTATATCTATTGATAAAAAAGAGTCCGACTGGATAAAAGCTTTGAAAGAAGAACAACTTTCTTGGCCTAACTTCCTTGATCAGACAGGAGTGGCAGATATTTATAACGTAAAGTTAATTCCTACTCTATACTTACTCGATGAAAAAGGCAAGATTGTTTCTGACAAACTTCGTGGAGAATCTTTAGCTAAGGAATTGGAAAAATTATTTAAATAGGATAAAGAAGGAAATAGTAAAAATGTTTTTAATGGGTTTTTATGAAAAGAACGGGATAGGTTCCTGTACGTAACTTAATTTATTGAAAGTATGAAACAAAACATTCTTCACAAATGCTCAAGCAGAAAATTAAGTCAGGTAATATTGTTGCTTACTCTTGCACTGTTTAGTATAAATGCAACAGTATTTGCACAATTAAACCGGACTATATATGGTATTGTTACAGATGAAAATGGTGAACCATTACCAGGAGCAACGGTTACGCAGAAGCGCATTACAAAAAATGAATCTATTCATGCTGTTATTGCAGATGAAAATGGTCATTTCAGTTTAATGTTACCTGGTAATGTAAAGCAAATTGAAGTGTCTTACGTTGGATTTGATCCTTCAATAGTGACACTTGGTACAAAAAATTCTTATGAGATTAAGTTGAAATCCAATTCAAAAGATTTGGAAGAGGTTGTTGTAACAGGTGTGTTTACACGTAAAGCAAATACTTATACCGGTGCTGTTACGACGGTTAAGAAAGATGATTTGTTGAAAGTTGGTAATCAAAATATTCTTCAAAGTTTGAAGAACATTGATCCTTCATTTTTGCAGGTTGAAAACTTGACTAGTGGATCAAACCCGAACAGCTTGCCTAATTTTCAAATGCGTGGTTCTTCATCCATTTCTGATGTTCAGGGTGAATACAGTTCAAGTGCTAATCAGCCTTTGTTTATTTTGGATGGTTTTGAGGCTGAGCTGACTAAGATTGTGGACTTGGATATGAATCAAGTTGAAAGTGTTACTTTGTTGAAAGATGCTACTGCCAAAGCTATTTATGGTTCTAAGGCTGCCAATGGTGTCATTATTGTTGAGACTCGTCATCCAAGTCCTGGTAGTATGAGAGTTTCTTACACTGGTGGCTTGAACATTGAAGCACCGGATTTAAGTAGCTACAACCTTTGTGATGCTTCCGAGAAATTACAAGTTGAGAAAATGGCCGGTTTTTTTGATTCTGATAATGCCGTTACTTTGATTTCCCGTCAACAGACCTATAATAATAAATTAAAGGAGATACTTGCCGGCGTTAATACCGATTGGTTGGCTCAGCCAGTTCGTACAGGTATTGGTCAGAAACATTCTTTATATCTGGAAGGTGGTGACAAGTATATGCTTTATGGAGTGGATTTATCACTTAATCAGATTAATGGCGTTATGAAGGGTTCCGACCGTACCACATTTTCGGGAGGTATTACTCTTTCATACCATTATAAGAATCTGACTTTTCGTAATAAATTAAGCATTGATTACAATGAAGCCAATGAATCACCATGGGGCTCATATTCTCTGTATGCACAGATGAACCCTTATAGCCGCATTTATGATAAAAACGGTCAGATGATTCAGACTTACAGCTATACCGATGCTGATGGTAATGCCGTTTCGGCTACCAATCCTATTTGGAACTCAACGATCAATACGAAAAATCTTTCAAAATACACCTCCATTACCAATAATATTTACGGTGAATGGCAGTTACTTAAAAATTTGAAAATTATAGGCCGTTATAGTATTACTAAGAAGTCTACTTCTTTGGATGTGTTCAAACCTGCTTCACATACCGATTTCGTGAATTATACAGGCGATAACGTCTACCGTAAAGGTTCTTATACGCAGGGAAAGGGTGATTATACAGATATGAGTGGTGATTTAGGTGCAAGTTATTCTTTGACTTTGGCAGAGAAACATCTATTCTTTTTTAATGGGCAGTTAAACTTTTCAAATAATACTTATGGTACAAACTATATGGAAGCCGAGGGATTTCCAAACGATTATATGGATTATATAACTTTTGCAGTGCAGTATCAAAAGGACGGATCTCCTTATGGAACAGAAGGCATTTCACGTAGTGCCGGTGCTATTGGTTCTTTAAACTATTCTTATGATGACCGCTATCTGTTTGATGCTAATTATCGTTTGAATGGTTCTTCAGAGAGTGGCTCCAATAAGCGTTGGGGTTCCTTTTGGTCCCTTGGTATTGGATGGAATGTCCACAAAGAGGCTTTTATGAAGAATTTGGATTTTATTAACCGTTTGAAATTCCGTGCTTCTACCGGATATACAGGTTCTCAAGGTTTTAGTTCGTACGATGCACAACCGACGGTAACTTATTATACAAATAGTTCCTATGATGGTTCAATAGGATCTTATCTCTATGGTTTGGCTAATGCTGATTTGAAGTGGCAGGAAAAGTATGATAATAATTATGGCGTTGATTTAGCTTTGTTCAAGAGCCGTATTACAGCCCGTTTTGACTATTATACATCGACTACTAAGGGAATGTTGACGAATGTGACGGTTCCCCAGTCAACGGGTTTCTTAACATATCGTGCCAACTTAGGAGAGACAGAGAATAAAGGTTTTGAAGCATATTTGAATGCTCATATTTGGGAGAACATCAAGAAACATGATTATATTAATCTATACACTTCTGTTGCTCGTAATAAAAACAAGTTGAAGAAAATTTCCAATAGTCTTCGTGCATGGAATGATGAACAGGATGCTTTGATTGCCAACGGACAGACAACTCCAGTTGTTCGCTATGTGGAAGGTCAGTCGATGAATGCTATTTGGGCAGTGAAGTCATTGGGTATTGACCCTGAAAATGGTAAAGAAATTTTTGTAAAGAAGGATGGAACGATCACATATACTTATGATGCGAACGATCAGGTTGTTTGTGGTGATGGAATGCCTAAATTCAATGGCAATTTTGGCTTTAACGGTGAAATTCATAACATTGGCTTCTCTTGTGGCTTCAGTTATCGTTTGGGTGGACAAAATTATAACCAAACTTTGGTTGATAAGGTTGAAAATGCCAATTTGGCCTACAATGTTGACCGTCGCGTATTCACTGATCGTTGGCAGGAAGTTGGTGATGTTGCTCTTTATAAAGCAATAAGTGATAATTCAATCACTCGGCCGACATCTCGTTTTGTTGAAGATTATAATACGCTTACTCTTTCTTCACTTAGTGTTTATTATGATTTCCGTGATTGCGCATTCGTCAAAAAATCATTTTTGGAACGTTTAAAAGTAAGTGCTTATACCAATGATCTGTTTATTATTTCTTCAGTGAAAACTGAGAGAGGTACCAGTTATCCGTTTGCACGTACTTTTTCATTTTCTGTTCAAGCAACCTTCTAAACCATTAAATAAGAAGAATTATGAATATAAATATTTCAAATATAACACAACTGTTGCTGGCATCGCTGGTAGCAGTTACCCTGAATTCTTGCAATGATTGGTTGGATGTTAGTCCAAAATCTCAGATTCCTACCGATCTTCATTTTGACCGAGAGAGTGGTTTCCGCGATCAGTTGACGGGTGTCTATACTAAAATGTGTGGAACAACAATGTATGGTGGCGAGATGAGCATGGGGCTTGTCGAGGTACTTTCACAAAACTACGATTTAACTTCAAGTAGTAGTTATCGTTATGCACAGGAATATAATTATACGGAAACTACTACCAAAAGTAAGATTGATACAATATGGAATGAGACTTATAATTGTATTGCTAACTTGAATGTTTTGTTACAGTATATTGATAAAGTTAACTCTAATATTTTTACTGATAACAACTACTACTTATGCAAAGGTGAGGCTCTTGGGCTGCGTGCATTCCTTCATCTTGACTTGATGCGTTTGTTTGCACCTAGTCCTGCCAGTAACGGAAATGCCATGGGGGTACCTTATGTTACAACATACGGCACTGGTGTGACCTCCCAAGTTTCAGTTAACGAGACTATGAAGCTTATTGTGAATGACTTGAAGGAAAGTGCTGAACTTCTGAAGCACGATTCCCTTTACTCCAGTTCTAATCCTTATAATTCTTGGAATCGCCGTAAGTACTTTAATTATTATGCTGCGGAGGCTACCTTGGCTCGTGCATATATGTATATGGGTAATACGGCTGATGCGTTGAAGGCCTCTGAGGAAATTATTAATGCTATTGAGCTTGCAAATGCTCCGTTTAACTGGACTAGTTATACAGCTATCGAAACTGCTTATGATTATGAGTGTGACCGCCATTTTACTACGGAGGAGATTTTTCATCTTTATATTAATGATTTGAGCGATATCGTAGATTCTCATTTCAATTCAAATGCGGGTTTAGAATATCTATCTCCATCGGACACCAAAGCTGACGAAATATTTGAAAAGACATCTAAAAATTATGGCAATGATTACCGCATGTTGAAGGGGTTTGCTTATGATGGTGCAATCAAATATCTGTGTAAATTCTGGCAATATACCAATGGCACTTATAATAAGTATTATCCTTTGATTCGTCAGACTGAATCATTTTATATTGCAGCTGAAATACTGAAAGAAAGTAATCCTACACGTGCTATCGAGTTGCTCAATGAAGTTCGCAGTCATCGAAATCTAAGTGCCTACGCATTGTCTTCTAACTTGTCTTCGAGTTAAATTCAGGAACAAATTTTCAAAGAGTATCGCAAGGAATTCTTGGGTGAAGGCCAATTGTTCTACTATTACAAACGTTTGAACTTGCCGGAAATTAAAGGAGCAGCAATCAATGCCAATGATAACATCTATGTATTGCCAATGCCGGATGCTGAAATTGAATATGGAAGCCGATAATAATTTTTAAATTAGACAGAGTGTATGAATAAAATAAAAAATATCATGTTGATGGCTGTGTCCCTCCTTTTGTGGATCAGTTGCGAGAACGATGGTTTCTATTATCAGGATACAGCCCGCGTTCGTTTGGAAGGTTCTTATGAGTGGGCATTGGGTACTGACTCTTTAGTTTTTTCATTTGTCACCAGTCCTGATAGTGTAGTGGAGAAAAATATTGAAGTGACGGCTTATGTGATGGGCGAAGCTAGCAGCCAAGATCGTGTGGTTAATATTCAGGTAATTAGTGAAAAGACAACAGCAACATCAGATCTTTATGAATGTCCATCCCAAGTTACGATTCCGGCGAATTCCTATAGCGCCAAGTTTTATGTCACTTTGAAACGTGTTGATTTATTGAAGGAAAAGACGGTACGTCTTTATATTCAAGTGACTTCTTCATCTGATTTTCAAGCTGGTGTTAGCGAACAAGATCATTTGTTGCTCAAGTGGAATGATGTTATTTCAAAACCGAAGAACTGGTCTGAATTAGAATCTTATTTTGGTACATTCAGTGTTACAAAATATCGTTTCATACTGAATGCTCTTGGTGTGTCTGAATTCGATACTGATACACTAACGTGGTCTCAGTTGCAGAACTATAGGATTTTGCTTGTAACTGCATTGAAGGAATACAATGAAGCTCATCCGGGTGCACCGTTGACAGATGAAAACGGCGTTTTAGTCACTTTCTAAAAATATTGAACAACTAAAGATTATAATATGAAAAATAGAGCGAAATATATTTTTCCATTCATGCTTATTCTGCTGATTTTCAATTCTTGCTATAAGGATAACGGAAATTATGACTATTTGTCAGAAGATGAGGTGGGCGTGATTAAGATTGATACAATAAATGTTCCCGACAGATATGCTCTGATGCGTAGTCTAAATCCAGGTGATACAGTAAAAATGCAGATGAATGTCACTTATAGCCATAAGGAAAATTTACGCTATCGCTGGATTGCTTATCCTTATCCTTATAAAGCTGTGCAAAGTGGAAATGCTATGGTTTATCCGGCTGCCGATACAATCGCAACAACAAAAGATTTGAGTTGGGTGGTTAATCTTGATCCTGGAAACTGGACTTTTAAGTATTTTGTGGAAGATACCATCTCAGGCCAAAAGACTTTTTTTGATTTTGGTGGTTATACTGTCATTAACCAGAATGGATCACGCACTGCTCTCTATCTGCTTACAGAAATTGACGGTGAAACGGATATCGAATTATACAGTTCAAAATTAGCTCTTGTTTGGAGTGGTGACAAAACCTATCCACGCTATCGTAGTCAAACGTTAGGATGCGGTTTGCTTCCTGGTTCTCCAGAGTTCTTAGGGTATAGTTCTTCAAGTGGTGCTGTTTATGTATTCACTGATCAGAACGGTTATCGTTTAAACAAGGCCGGCCTTACAAAACTCGATGAGTTCAGTGGTATGTTTTACAATGTACCGACCTATAATCCGCAGGCTTTCGTAAACATCAACAGTTGTGATTTTCTTATCAATAACGGTAAGTTGCATGTTCTCTATAAGTCGATGTCAAATGATGGTAAGTTCTCGGCGCCTATCAGTGGAGACTATGATCTGTTTCCTTATTTAATTTATCAGACTAAGAATACCTATAGCCCTATCAGTGGAGCTATAAATGCCGATCAGATTGTGTATGATACGAAGAATAATCAGTTTCGCCCATATTACCCGCAATCTACCGGAGTAGCAAACTTCAAGACTACAGTGGGGAATGCTGTGGCTGATGTCAATAACATGCCGGGTACACCGTTGGCCATCGTTGATTGTAATGGCGGTTCCACTTATGCCATTATGAATGTTGCAGGTATTCCGTACCTTTATCAACTCTGTTTCTATAATGTAGTTGATGACGGTGACTTGAGCCAAGGTAATGTTGTGTCGTTGGCAGGATGTACGGACTTATTAAAAGCCAAGAATTTTTGTTCTTCCGAAGCTGGTAGTGCATTTTTCTATGCAACGGATAAGAACGTATATTCTTTCTCAACTACATCTGGTAAAACTACTTCCAATACGCTTTACACATGCGAGGCAAATGAGGAAGTCACCTATATAGCTCAAATGCCTTCAGGAGGTTTTCCTACGGCAGGCTGCGTTCTTTGGATTGCAGTTTGGGATTCTGCTGAGAAGGATGGTAAGATTGTAGAGTTCGAAGTAGATCCTTATGGTGGTATTGCTCGTTCACAATGGGGCCCAATGTTTGGAAGTACAAATCCGAATCCTTATAAAGTGGGTGGATATGGTAAAATTAAATATATGTTGCCAATCACCTCAATGTCTTTTTGATAGGATAAAAACAAATTATTTGGAAGGTGTCTGAAGTGTTCTTTTATTTAAACAGAATTTGGAAAGATTAAGAGTATGATAATTAAGATATAATCTTATTATAACTTTTCGACTGAACTGACCTCTATATATTTCAATATGGAGGTCAGTCTTTTTTATTTATAACAGTATCTTCTTTTTTTTGTTGAAGGTTTATAAATCCAAGAATTTTGCGTAAGTTTGTACTCTTATTTACTTGTGCAATTATGGCAAATATTGATTTAATCACTATATTAGGTCCCACAGCTTCTGGTAAGACATCTTTTGCTGCTGCTTTGGCTGATAATTTGGATACTGAGATTATCAGTGCCGATTCTCGTCAGATATATAGGCAAATGGATTTAGGAACAGGGAAGGATTTGGCTGATTATGTGGTAAACGGTAAGCAAATTCCTTATCATTTGATTGATATTGCTGAACCTGGCTACAAGTATAATGTGTTTGAATATCAGAGAGATTTTCTTGTTGCTTATGAAGCTGTCAAACAAAAAAACAAATTGCCTATCCTTTGCGGAGGAACTGGAATGTATCTGGAATCTGTGCTCAGAGGGTATAAACTCCTTCCGGTGCCGGAGAATAAAGAACTGCGTGAGAAGCTTGCCGATAAATCTTTGGAAGAACTGACCAAATTACTGCAGATGTACAAGGTGCTTCATAACTCTACGGATGTAGACTCTGCCAAACGGGCAATCCGAGCTATTGAAATAGAAGAATACTATTTAAAGAATGAGATTAAGCAGCGGGAATTTCCGTTTCTTAATAGTTTGATCATTGGTGTGAATATTGACAGGGAACTCAGACGGCAAAAAATATCTAACCGTCTTCGTCAACGATTGAATGAGGGCATGGTAGAGGAAGTAAAGCTTCTTTTGGAAAAGGGCATTCCGGCAGAAAATCTTATTTATTATGGCTTGGAATATAAATATATCACTTTGTATATTACTTCTCAGCTTACTTATGAGGAGATGGTAAATCAATTGGAGATTGCTATTCACCAATTTGCCAAGCGGCAGATGACGTGGTTCCGTGGGATGGAACGCAGAGGATTTATTATTCATTGGTTGGATGCAGCTTTGCCAGTGGTAGAGAAAATAAAATGTGTAAAAGAGTTACTTAATAGCTGAATGATATGAATGTAGATCCAGAAAAATGGGGGATTATTTATAATCCTAAAGCCGGGACAAGAAAAGTTCAGAAGCGATGGAAAGCAATCAAAGAGTACATTGAAAGTAAACATGTTAATTTTGATTATGTTCAGTCACGGGGCTTTGGAACGGTGGAAATTTTGGCTCGCGCATATGCTAGTGAAGGTTACCGTACAATTGTTATTGTTGGCGGTGATGGTGCATTGAATGATGCTCTTAATGGTATTTTGACTTCTTCGGCAGAAAAAGTAAGCGATATTGCTATTGGTATTATTCCTAATGGAATAGGCAATGACTTTGCCCGTTACTGGGATCTTAATTTGGAATATAAAGAGGCAGTGGATTGGATTATTAATAATCGCCGTAAGAAAATAGACGTGGGTTATTGCTCTTTTTTTGATGCTTATAAACATGAACGTCGCTATTTTCTGAATGCATTAAATATTGGTTTAGGGGCGCGTATTGTGAAGATTACCGATCAGACTAAACGTTTTTGGGGAGTAAAGTCTTTATCTTATTTGGCTGCTTTGTTTTTACTTTTCTTTGAGCGAAAAGCTCACCGGATGCACTTACGGATCAACGATGAACATATTCGAGGAAGGGTTATGACGGTTTGTGTGGGAAATGCCAATGGTTATGGACAAACGCCAAGTGCAGTTCCTTATAATGGTTGGCTGGATGTTTCAGTGATCTATCGTCCCGAACCGATGCAAATGATGGCTGGCGTTTGGATGTTAATACAGGGACGTATTCTCAATCATAAGATGGTGAAATCTTATCGAACAAAAAAAGTACGGGTGTTTAAAGCTCGAAATGCATCTGTGGATGTGGACGGACGTATTCTTCCCAATCACTTTCCTTTGGAAATTGGCATTGAGAGTGAAGCTATTACTTTGATTATACCTAATTAAAATATGAATATAAAAGATTTAAAAAATACTGATTCAGGCAATTTCTTTTTGCTTGCCGGTCCTTGTGTGATTGAAGGGGAGGAGATGGCTCTCCGCATAGCCGAGCGGGTAGTGAAAATAACGGACCAATTGCGTATCCCGTATGTGTTCAAAGGTTCTTATCGTAAGGCAAACCGCTCGCGATTAGATTCTTTTATGGGGATTGGTGATGAGAAAGCGCTGAAAATACTCAAAAAGGTAAGTGATACTTTTGGTGTGCCTACTGTTACGGATATTCATTCTGCAGATGAGGCTGCCATGGCTGCTGAATATGCTGATGTACTTCAGATTCCGGCTTTTCTTTGTAGGCAGACAGATTTATTGGTGGCCGCGGCTAAAACGGGAAAGATTGTGAATATCAAAAAAGGACAGTTTCTTTCTCCGGGAGCTATGCAGTTTGCTGCAAATAAAGTGGTGGAAGCAGGCAATGAAAATGTAATGTTGACTGAACGTGGCACTACTTTTGGTTATCAGGATCTAATTGTGGATTATCGGGGTATCCCTGAAATGCAGGTGTTTGGCTTTCCTGTTATTCTGGATGTGACTCATTCTTTGCAACAACCCAATCAAACAAGTGGAGTAACAGGTGGTATGCCTCAACTCATTGAAACGATTGCCAAAGCAGGAGTAGCTGTGGGAGTAGATGGCTTGTTCATTGAAACTCACGAGAATCCGGCAGTGGCCAAGAGTGATGGTGCCAATATGCTTCAATTGGATTTATTAGAGAATCTCCTTATCAAACTAGTACGTATAAGAGAAGCGGTTAAATAATTAACCGCTTCTCTTTTCCATTTTTTATCTTTGATTTTTAATACACTTCAATCTCATCAATGGCTAAATCACCGAAGTAAGTAGCTGGACGAGTATCTGTCTTTCTACAATCAATGCCATTACGAACGAGCCCTCCTCCTTTAATGATTACTTTTATATAAAGAGCTTCTGTAGATTCAAAATTCAATGTGTTTAAAAAGTATTGGCGTCCTTGGGGAGCAAATTGGTGAGTAAATGTTTCACTGGCTACTTCCCGATAATTACTTCCATCTGCTGATACATATACTTTTGCGCCACTGGCGGCAAGGGTACTCATTGCGGGATTGTGAAGAGTACCGAAGTTCACTTTACTAATTTTTGTGGAGCTATCTAATTTTACGATAAACATAAGTTCATTGCTACATCTATCATTTACAGCAAATGCTACCCAAGGTGTATAACTTTGGGTATACCCTCTTTTCCCATTAGTCAGTCCCAGCGTATTTTTGTCTCCGCCTAGCTCATCATTAGGACCAAATACATCGCCGGTCATCCAACCTTGAGTAGGATAAACCACATAATTCTTTCCACTGATTAAGTTTCCATAGAGTTTCTTTTCTGTTACTTTTCCCACTCTTTTTCCGTTGACAAAAGCGGCAGCTCTAATCAATAGATTTTCTGCTTTGAAATTAAGGCTATCTTTTAAAGGGAAGGGAACACTGTATTTTATCGATTTAGCAGTTGGCTCGCTACCATCAAAGGTCATGTGAATGCTTGCTTCGGGATAATCGTTTTCCAGATAGACTTTTAATGTTCCATTGTTCACATGGGTGTCAATGGATACTTCTTCGAAGCTGGTGCAAGCTTTTATATTCAAAACTTTAAGGCGTTGAAATTCTTCAGCCATCCGCCCGCAGAAGTTTTTCCAGTTTTTATTGGCATCTAGTGTCCAACCTGTTTCTGCAATGGCGATGGCACGGGGAAATGTTTGATAATCTCTACGCTCTACCGTAGGCATATATTCAGCCCAACAGTTCCCTTGCAAACCGATAATATGCTTCTTTATCAGTTCACTGGCATCAGCAGGAACAGGATTGTAGCTATACGTTTTTTTTAAAGTGGCGTATCCGCCGATGGTAGTCGGGGCAATTTCCGGATCCTCCTGATATTGATCCAAATAGACATAGGTACTGGGAGTCATAATTGCATTATGCCCGGTTTTGGCGGCAGTGAGTCCACCTTCCACTCCTCGCCAAGACATAACAGTGGCATTGGGAGCCAGTCCGCCTTCCAATATCTCATCCCAACCAATAATATTACGTCCCTTGCTATTGATATATTTCTCCATGCGAGTAATAAAGTAGCTTTGTAATTTGTCTTCTTTGGAATGCATCTTTCCGTCTATAGGATTGGGGATTGTATCATCTTCCAGTTTCAGGTCTTTGATTAACTGTTGGCAGTAACTGCTATTCTTCCAAGCTGTTTTGGGGCATTCATCTCCTCCTATATGAATATAAGGGCTGGGAAAGAGAGCTAATACTTCATCGAGTACATCTTCCAGAAACTTGAAGGTTTCCTCTTTGGGGCAATATACTTGGTCAAATACTCCCCATGTTTCAGCTACTTGGTATGTAGAATCTGGTGTACACGATAATTGAGGGTAAGAAGCAATCGCAGCCAGTGCATGTCCTGGCATTTCAATTTCAGGAATTACATTGATTTGTTTACTTGTCGCATAGGCCACAACAGCTTT
Organism: Bacteroidales bacterium; assembly: GCA_015654535.1. Classification (GTDB taxonomy): domain Bacteria; phylum Bacteroidota; class Bacteroidia; order Bacteroidales; family Bacteroidaceae; genus Bacteroides. Next base: position 20,471 of record JAATGU010000035.1, on the reverse strand, counting down.
TATCTCTTCTTGAGTATAGTATCCTTTATGTTCTTTTCCGTCGAAGATCACTGGATAATTTTCAAAATAGTAACCCGCCATAGTCTCTTTTCTTTTAGAACCTATTTCCGTTAATTTAGGATATTTTTTAATTTCTATTCTCCATCCTTGATCTTCGGTGAGATGCCAGTGGAAAGTGTTCATTTTGTGCATGGCCAGCATATCAATAAATTGATATACATAGTCTAACGGGGCAAAGTGCCTACAAGCATCCAGCATTAATCCACGATAGGCGAAGCGGGGTGAATCTTTTATTTCTACACAAGGCACAAGCCAGTTAGCTTTCACACGTTTTTTGCTATAAATTTCTGGAGGTAGCAATTGATAGAGAGTCTGTACGCCATAGAAAAAGCCATTGGAGGCACTGACTGTAATGGTAATAAGAGTAGGAGTGATGGACAGTTGATATTCCTCTTTTCCCATTTCTGAGTTAGTAATGAATCGCAAAGCAGGTGTTTTAGTTTTTACGTCTTTTACTTGTTTGATTGTGAGCCCACCAACCTCTTTTAGTTTCTTGATTAGATCAGCAGAAACGGCTTGAATTTCTTTAGATGAGGAGGTGTTTTCCAACACCACTTTGTTTGAAAATACAAAATGTCCCTCTTTAGGAATCAGCTGATTGGGTAATGGGATAAGGTTGTACTCGTTTTGTGTAGTTACTTTTGCCTGCAAATATCCTGTAATTGAGAGGAATAAGCAGATCAGAAAAAAGTTTAATTTTCTTTTCATAGAGTTTAGAATTGAAAGTTTTAGGCATTATTTTAGTGGTATACTTAACCGATTTTACTAACTTTTTTTAATTTTTCCTCGTCTATGATTTTAATTTTTCGTCCGTCAATGGTGATTAGACGTTCATTGGCAAAGTTGGAAAGGGTACGGATAGCATTGGAAGTAGTCATGTTTGATAAATTAGCCAAATCTTCCCGGGAAAGATAAATACTAAGGGTAGAATCGTCTTCTTCCAGTCCATAACTGTCTTTGAGGAAAAGCAGTGATTCCGCCAAACGTCCGCGAATATGTTTTTGGGTGAGATTAACCGTTCTTTCGTCTGCAATACCAAGATCGATAGATAGTTGACGGATAAAGAACATGGCCAATTCATTGTTCTGACTGATTAGTGTAGACATTGTAGTCATGGGAATCAAGCAAAGAGTGGATGCTTCGAAAGCAGCTGCAGCTGTAAGGTAGTTTTCTTTAGCAAAGGAAGCACGGTAACCAAAATATTCCACCGGCTTTATCATTCGGATAATCTGGCTTCTTCCTCCTACACCGTCTTTATAGATTTTTACTTTTCCGCTCAGAAGGCACATTAAATGGGTAGGAGTTTCCCCTTCACAGTAGATTACTTCATTCTTTTTATAACATTGAATAGTATAATTGCTAATTAAGTGTTCCCGCTGTTCATCATTCAGGGGATGCCACATATCAGCAATATATTCAGATATTACTATTTCAGACAAATTTTTCTTAACCATAGTATTGTGCTATATAACCGTGTTATAAAGCACAAATGTAAAAAGAAAAAATGAATTAATGAATAATATGTAGCTAAAATTGACCTTTTGGTAGGAAACAAATACATAGAAACTTAGTAAAAGGCAAGTAATGCTTTGCATTTTATGCAGATAATATTGCTATCTTTTGTACAAAAGAAAACAATATTTAGTACAAAAGAATATATTTTTCTGTACTAAAGAAAGAATTGTTTTGTACAAGGATTAAAAAAAACATTAGGATTTATTTTAAAAATGATAGTTCATCCTTTTTCTATCGTTTTTTTGTTTTAAGTAATAAGTACCTTTAATGTTAGAGCTTTATATTCAGTTTGTTCTATCTTTTGTTCTTTTCCATTGGCAAAACAAATAAATATATTAATAATAGTTGCAAAATGAATCATTATTATTGAAAAGCATTATATTTGTTCAATGAATAAGGAGATGAATTGAAACATCATATATTATGTATATTGTTATGTCTTTGCTTTTTTACCTCCGTTCCCCATTTGGCTTTAGCTACGGATGGAAGCATTGAAATGGAACATCGACGTAACTTGTCGGACTCCATCGTTAGAAATGTGTTGCGTTTTTCTCCCATATATGAAAAGGCAGTGGAAAGTTACAATGCTGAATTATATGTTAAAAGTATAATGCATGTAAAAAAACGAAATTTCTTTCTCCGTTTTGCTCCATTCATGTTCAGAAGTGACCGAAAAGTAAAAGAATGTATCACAGAATCAATGAATGAACTTTACTTTTCAGCTCCAAATGTTTATAGTCAGAAAGTTAAGGCTCTGAGTGGAACAACTAAGCATCTGGAAGGAATGTCTAATATAACATTTCAATATTTTCATATGAATATTTATTCTTCTTCTTTGTTATGTGACAAACTTCTTTCTCCTTTAGCCTCTAATGCTCCAAAATATTATACCTATAAAATAGATTCTGTTTTTAAAGATATAGGCGGTTCTCAATATAAAATTCGAATTATCCCTAAATATCAAAGCTATCAGTTAATGGATGGCTACATGATTGTCAGTGATCAGCAGTGGACTGTACGGGAGCTTTACCTAGAAGGACAATCTGAATATTTGAAGTTCAATGTGAAAATATGGATGGGAAGCAATGGTAGCGAAGCCTTTCTTCCTGTAAGGTACAAAACGGATATATTTTTTAAGCTGCTTGGAAATGCTATTGATCTGAATTACATGGCAAATCTGAAATATAATGATATCAAAATGTCTGAATTAAAAACGCCTCAAAATAATAAAACTAAATACGATCTTTCGGAGTCATACTCTCTTACTTATAGTGGAGATTCTTGCATTACCGATAGTACTCATTTTGCCAAATTGAGACCATTACCGTTGAGTGATGCTGACAAATTGCTGTATAGTGATTATGCAATGAATCGTCAAAGCACTTATTTCGTAAAAAAAATGTATCAAATGAATAATCGGGCGTTTTGGGGGCAGGCAGGAGATTTATTACTAAGTAGTTACACCGTTAATATGTCTACTTTAGGAGATGTGAAATGCTCGCCTATAATCAATCCTTTTCTAATGAGCTATAGTCATAACGACGGCTTCTCCTATCGTCAGGAATTTAAGTATCATCGGCTCTTTTCTGATGATCGCTTGTTACGTGTGGTTCCTAAGATAGGTTATAACTTTAAACGTAGTGAGTTCTATTGGACCATTAATTCCGACTTTGATTACTGGCCTGCTAAGCGCGCATCCATCCATTAGAGTTTTGGTAATGGTAACCGTATTTACAGTAGCAAAGTAGTAGAAAAGATTAAAAACATTCCCGATAGTCTTTTTAATTTTGATAATGTACATTTGGATTACTTTAATGATTTATTTATTGACCTTAATCAGAGTGTGGAAGTGACCAATGGATTATTTGTAAAGGCCGGCATTACCATGCACCAAAGGAATGCAGTAGAGCCCTCTAAAATTTTGATTATTAATCCGCTACCTCCCTCTACAAGTCCCGAAGATCTGCTGGATGGACTTAAATCCAGTTATGTTAGTTTTGCTCCTCGTTTGCAAATTCAGTGGACTCCCGGACAATATTATTATATGAATGGGAAGCGGAAAATTAATCTGAATTCAAATTATCCTACATTTTCTTTGGATTATGAACGAGGCCTGAAGGGAGTACTATCTAGCACTGGTCAGTACGAACGATTTGAGGTCGATATGCAACATCATATCTCACTTGGTCTAATGCGTGATATCTATTATAGAGTAGGTACAGGTGCATTTACCAATACCCATGAACTCTATTTTGTGGATTATGCTAATTTTACCAAAAGTAATCTTCCGGTAGGATGGAATGATGATATTGGCGGAGTCTTTCAGTTGTTGGACAGTAGATGGTATAACTCCTCTAATCAATATGTACGAGCGCATTTTACCTATCAGGCTCCATTCTTATTATTTCGTCACTTAAGGAAATATTCCCGTAATATAATTAATGAACGCATTTATGCTAGTATTCTTAGTGTTCCCCATCTTACTCCTTATGCTGAATTAGGTTATGGAATCGGCACACATATCTTTGATGTAGGAGCTTTTGTTAATTTTGCTCAAAGTAGTTTCAGCCAAATAGGTTTTAAGTTTACCTTTGAATTATTTAACCGTTGATCTTTAGAATCTTATAAATCCACGTCTTGTTTTCTTCAAAAATCATTAAAAAAGATTTGCGTAGTTCGAAACATCTACATATCTTTGCACCGCATTTGCAACAAAGCACGTACTCAAGGAAGTTTGGGTGAGTGGCTGAAACCAGCAGTTTGCTAAACTGCCGTACGGGTAACCGTACCGGGGGTTCGAATCCCCCAGCTTCCGCTTTGATAAGAATAGAGACCTATAAGATGGGTCTCTTTTTTTGATCAAATTATTATCATCCTAAGTATACTTTGGCTAGTGAGTCGGAATAATGGTACAGTATGTCATTCACTTTTTAGAAAAAAAAGTCAGAACAATCATAAACTTTTAACAATATCGGAAAGCTTTCAGAAGGCAACAGGGGTTATGGGTTAACTTTATCTGGAGAGTAATACTGATTCAAGTACACAAAATGCAATATTTGCCAGCTTAAAATACTGACAAAGAATGGCTAAACACTTTTTAACTCACCTTTCCCATTCTGAAAGACAACTTATAAGGTCGTTTTCTGACAATACGTTTTACTTTTTGAAATAACATACTGATAATAAGCTGCGGAAAAATTAGTTCCACCCCCTATAATAGCAGAATATAGGATATGTTTTTCCGCACACTTAAATATTGCGCATCGTTTGCTTTTACAAATTTATTACTTGTACCGTTTATGCTCAAGTTATTGATGAACCTTTAGTCTTTACGCAAAGATTCAAAAAAATGCTAAATTATAGTTTAATATTGCATCGTCCGGGAAATATTGCTAAATTGCGAAACTCTGGACAAGATAATTTAATATCCAATTATTGACCTTTCCCTCTATGAATGTACTTATTGTAGAAGATGAAATGCTATTGGCTATGGAATTAGCGGAAAGATTGGCTAATCTCGATAGTGAAATTAAGATTGTGGGGCAAACTGATAGTATTGCTGCTACTGTGACATGGTTGCAACAGAATAGTTGTGATCTTATGTTTTTGGATGTCCATTTGAGTGACGGAATATCCTTCTCTATTTTCGATAAAATAAAGGTGAAATGTCCTGTGATTTTCACTACTGCTTATGATCAATACGCTATTAGAGCTTTTGAAGTTAATAGTATTGCTTATTTATTAAAACCTATCGACGAAAGAAATTTGGAGAAAGCTTTAAGTAAATATAGGGAGATAAGGAGCATGTTCCGAGTTGATTTTGAAAATTTACTGAACTATTGGGGAAAATCACAGATTGAAACTAAGACCTTTATTAGCCGTATTATGCTCAGCTCTGGTAACTCACAGATGGCCATGAATATAGAGGATATTGCTTATTTTATGGCAGATGGACGCTATCTTTTTGCTGTTTCTATGGCAGGAGCTAAATATTTTTGTGAGAGCACATTGTATAAATTAGAAGAAGAACTTGATAATCGCGAATTCTTTCGTCTTAATCGTCGTTTTATTGTCAGCTTTGCCAGTGTGGCTTATTTCACTCCTTATTCTAAAAGTAGGGTAAAGGTGACGTTGAAACCAAAACCGGAAGAAGAAATTATCATTAGTTCTGAAAAAGTGAAAGAGTTCAAGCAATGGCTGGGAAGATAACGAATGGTTTGTTTACTAGTGTTTACTTCAGGGTTAGCTTATTAATCCTTGTGACTTTCTTTGTTGCAACTTGGTATGTGAACATTCAGGTGGAAAAGGAAGCGGTTCAACGTACTAATGCAATGGTGGAAAATGTAGCAGTCAATAATATCCATGTGGTAACTAACATGCTCGATAATTATGGAGAGCGACTCTCTTTCTTGAAAGCAGCACTGACCGAAACCGCCACAAAGGAAATGCTGCGCGAGGTTATACTTCATATGCAAAAGGTTGACTCAAGTATCAATGATATCTATCTCGAACCGCTTGATTCGTTACATAGGAACAGCACGGATGTATGTCGCGAAGTGTTTGTGAAAAACGGACGTAATTTTCTAAAATTCTCTTTACCTATTAACTCAAATTACAAACTAAGCTTATTGGTAGATCTCATGGGGTTTCATCAGAAGTTTTCGGAAACGGAAACAAAAAGCTTAAATGCTTATGTTACAATTGCCCGAAATGGCATTTATTTGTATCATCCTGATGAAAAGAAAATTGGAACTAAAGTAGGAGATCAAGATATTGCTAATGAAAAGAAGGTTTTTGCTCTAAAGGAAAACCTAATAGGGAAAGTTAATTCTGACTATCTGAATATCCCCGTCTATCGTTATTATTACTTGATGGATACGAATGGTGAAAGATGGATGTTTACAGCTAATGTTCCTAACTTGGACTTAATAGAATCGAGCCGAAAAACGGGTAATGACCTTTTAATGATTTCTCTATTAGCTCTCCTTTCTTTTTTGGCAGTTTTTAGCTTAGGAATTTTAAGATGGAGAAAGGAATTTATCCGCCGTAGAGAGATAGAACAGCAAAATTTGAACCTTCAATTGAAAGATGAGCAATATAAACAAACAATGGTTGCTGCTGAATTGGAACGTTTGAAGAGTGGATTAAACCCTCACTTCCTTTTCAATTCCTTGAGTAGCTTAAGAGTATTAGTAAGCAAAGACTCAGGATTAGCTAAGGATTTTGCCATTACTTTATCTAACCTGTATCGATATATGCTAAAACAAGAATACCAAAATACAGTTACCTTAAAAGAAGAATTAGACTTTACTGAAGATTATATTAATCTACAAAATATCCGATTTGCTAATAAAATAGTAACCAACATTTCTTTGTCTAAAGATTTGATGAATTATAAAGTACCACCGATTTCACTACAATTGTTAGTGGAGAATTGTATCAAGCATACAAAAATCTCGGATGCCGAACCACTTCGCATTCGTATCTTTGAAGAGAATGACCTTTTGGTGATTACCAATAATTACAATCCTCGTGAATCAGAAACAGAATACTCTGGTAAGGGTATTGAAAATTTAATTAAAAGATACTCTTTCTTAACACAAACAAATTGCCACTTCGAAGTGATCAATGGATGTTATATTGCCAAAATTCCGATTCTTTTAATTTCATAAATACACCATATTGCCTGATTCACTACGCATTTATCCCGATTCACTACATTTCTTTTTCTAATAAGAAATTTCTCTATTACTTTTGGCACAAAGTTATAGTTTATAAACTATTTACTAATTATGTGAATCATGAGTTGAAATTCTCCTAATTCTAGTTTGTTTAAATAGTTTATAATCAATAATTAAGAACTTAAGCGTTTGCTCAATTTATTGAAAACCATTGCATTAGATAAACAATATTACTCATTTATCTAATTATGATTCCCGATGAAAAAGAACCTAAACTCATCAAAACATAATACTGATTTACATTCATTATGAAACCTAAGCCAATTATCCTTATAACTATAGCCTTTGGATTATTTTATCAATCTCCATTATGTATACAAAACATTCAGTCAAAAAATCCTAAGATTGAGGAGAGTCAAGGATGGTTCAAGAAAAAAAATAAAGTAGACTCGGCAAAAGACTCCACTAAAAGAGAAAATAGCTACGCAACGATTACAGGTAAAGATAGTAAAATTCAAAAAGGATTATTCAATATTTATCAAAAGAAAAATGATTATTATTTTGATATTCCTGTTTCCTTACTAGAAAAAGATCTATTGGTCGTAAACAAGTTAGTAAAAGTTCCTTTTGAATTGAACGATGCTGGAGTAAATCGTGGGGTTAACTATGAAAACCAAATGATTCGCTTTGAGTTAAATAAAGAAGAAGGAAAGTTAATGGTTCGTCAACAAAGACCGTTACCTTTATATCCTAAAAATGATGCTATAGGGCATTCTGTAAAAGATAATTATATATCTCCTCTAATTGCTGATTTTAAAATTGAAGCCTATAATAAAGATTCAACTTCATATATAATCAAAGTAAACGACATTTATAATGGAAGCGAAACCAGTATCAATAATGTATTTACAAATATCAATCTAGGTACATCAGCAAGCAAAAACCTTTCTCGCATACTATCCATTAAAGCTTTTAGTAATAATGTAGTTGCAAAGTCTGAACTAACCACTAAAGTTACTGAAGGTATGGCATCTGTTTATATTACTGTGGAAGTAAGTTCCTCCATTGTACTATTACCAGAAAAACCAATGTTAGGACGATTAGAGAATCAGAAAGTAGGATATTTCACAACTTCATTACTTTCATTTAGCGATAAACAACAAAAAATAGATAAACAAAAAGTTCTTACCCGTTGGAGGATGGAACCTAAACCGGAGGATAGAGAGGCTTATATAAAAGGAGTATTAGTAGAACCTCTTAAACCTATCGTGTTTTACATAGATAGCTCAACTCCTCGCCAATGGCGGAAATATATAAAGCAAGGTATTCAAGACTGGCAAGTTGCCTTTGAAAAAGCCGGATTTAAAAATGCTATCAAAGCATATGAAATGGAAGATAGTACATCTTCAATTGATGCTGATGATATTAATTATTCTGTATTAACTTATGCTGCATCAGCAAAAGAAAATGCAATGGGGCCTTCTGTTTGTGACCCGCGTTCCGGTGAAATTTTAGAAGCAGATATTATGTGGTGGCATAATGTTCTATCAATGCTTCAACAATGGATTACAATACAAACGGGAATGGTTAATCCTGCAACACGCGGAGTGAATCTTCCAGATAGTATTATGGGAGATGCCATACGATTTGTTGCTTGCCACGAGGTCGGACATTCACTTGGACTAAGACATAATATGATGGGATCTTGGGCTTTTCCTACAGATTCATTGCGTTCAAAGAATTTCACAGACAAAATGAATTCTACTACTTCTTCCATTATGGATTACGCACGTTACAACTATGTGGCTCAACCAGGAGATAGTGTGAAGGCACTTTCTCCACATATTGGCCCTTATGACTTATTTGCTATTGAATACGGTTACCGTTGGTATGGAAAAGATTCACCTGAAGATGAAAAGGATCTTCTTTATGATTTCCTTAAAAAACATAGTGGACGTTTATATAAATATAGTGAAGCACAAGATCCACGTGATGCAGTAGACCCACGTGCCCAGAATGAAGATTTAGGAGATGATCCTATAAAGTCTTCCCAATTAGGAATCGCCAATTTAAAGCGTATTGTTCCTCAGATACTTAAATGGACTACTACAGGAGAGAAAGGACAAACTTACGAAGAAGCCTCTCGGCTATATTACTCTGCAATTAACCAATGGAACAATTATTTATACCATGTAATGGCAAATATCGGGGGAATATATTTAGAGAATACTACAGTTGGAGATGGTGTAAAAACATATACCTTTGTAGAAAAGAAGAAGCAAGAATCTTCTCTTCAGTTTTTATTATCAGAAGTTTTGTGTTATCCTAAATGGTTATTTGATTCCGAAATAAAAAATTTCACATATTTATTAAAAGATACCCCATTAGGTGTTGTGGAAGAAGCTCCTACACAGATTCTTAAAAATGCTCAAGCATATATTCTTTGGGATCTTTTATCAAACAATCGTTTACTAAGGATGTTAGAAAATGAATCTGAAAATGGGAAAAAAGCATTTACCGCTGTAGAACTGATGAATGGCGTTCACCAACAAATTTTTGGTATAACTGAAAAAGGAGAAATTCCCGATGTTATGGCCCGATCTTTACAAAAATGTTTTGTCGATGCTTTAATCAATGCTGCATCAGAAGAACAAGCTAGTAAAAGCACTAAAAAATTAATGGAAGATCACTTTCTTATTAACCATCAACAGTCTCTATGTAGTTGCTATGATGATTATCTAGAGAGTGAGGATAGCGAGCGCATGGAAGCCCGCAGAGAAATTAATTTCTACGGGACTCAAGTAAATAGAATTTCAGATGCAATATCTGTAAAACGAGGGGAACTTCTTAGAATTAAGAAACTTCTACAAAGTCGTAAATCTACAATGGATATAGCAGCCCAATATCATTATGATGATATTATTATGCGTATCAACACAGCACTTGGTTTAAAATAAATGTAGCATAAATGAAGAATAATAAAATGAATAAACTTCTACTCGTAACATTATTATCCTTTTGTTGGCTAACTAGTTTCGCTGCCGGAAGACAAATAAAAGGAAAATTAATTTCTGCTGAAGATAAGACCTCTCTTATTGGAGCATCTGTATATATATTACCCGAAGATTTAAAGAAGGCAGATAATAATGCGAAATCTTTAGGGACTATGACTGATATTGAAGGGAATTTTGTGATAAATATACCTGATAAAGTCGTTCGAATATATTGCAGTTATGTGGGATATAACACACAAGAAGTAAAATTAACAAATAATAAATTTTATAATATAGCGTTGGAGCCAATTTCTAAAATGCTCAATTCAGTTGTTGTAACTGGATATCAAACTATTGAACGCAGAAAACTGACCGCTGCTATATCAAAGATAGATATCTCTGACGAAAAAACAGGAATGATTCACTCTATTGATCAAGCTTTATCCGGACAAATAGCCGGATTATCTGCTGTTACGTCAACCGGTACTCCTGGGGCTCCAGTTAAAATACGAATTCGAGGCACTGCATCGCTAAATGGAACTCAAGATCCTTTATGGGTACTTGATGGTATACCAATGGAAGGTACGGATATTCCTAAAATGGAAGATTTGAAAGATATTGATAATATTTATTCGACCTCAATCTCAGGCTTAAATCCAGCTGATATTGCTAGTATAACAGTATTAAAAGATGCTGCAGCTACTGCAATATACGGCGCACGAGCTGCTAATGGAGTGATTGTTATCACCACTAAAAGTGGTAAAAAAGGTAAAACGGTAGTAAACTTTTCATCAAAGGTCTCTTATTCTCCAAACGTTAATATCGATAGACTAAACTTGATGAACTCAGAAGAGAAAGTCAATTTAGAGCTTGATTTACTGCGTTCTGACTATAGTTACCGTTCAAATAAAGGTAATGTATCACGAATTATTTCGGGATATGGATTAATGGATAACTACAAAAATGGAGGATGGGATGCACTAACATCAGATGCTCAAAAAGATATCCAGCGGTTAAAATCAATCAATACAGATTGGAACGACATCTTGTTTAAATCTGCATTTAATCAAGAATATAACCTAAGTTTATCTGGAGGAAATGATAAATCAACATATTATACCTCTGCTGGATATTATAATGAAAAAGGAAATGTCGTAGGAGTAGAGACCAGTAGATTTAACATAGTAGGTAAAACTACCTATCAAATAAATAAAATACTCAAAGTTGGTGCCTCTATTTTTGGTAACCAAAGGAAGAATCAGTCGTACTTAACCGATAATGATGGATTCACAAACCCTGTTTATTACTCTCGTAGGGCAAATCCGTATATGGAACCTTATGATATGAATGGAAATTATCTTTATGATACTGATATTCAAGGACAAGGAGACTCAAGTTTAAAATTCAATCCTTTTGAAGAAAGAAATAACACATCGAATGAAACTACAATAAGATCTTTCACTTCAGTTTTTGATGCAGAACTTCGGTTTAATGACTCATTTAAAGTTACATCACAACTAGGAATACAATCTGATATTACTACTATAGAAAAGGTTGCAGAACAAGAGTCATATGCTATGAGAAAAGATAAAGAAAGGTCAACCGTTTTGTATTCTGATGGAACAAAGAAGTCTTTTCTACCTGATGGTGGAGTACACAAAGAAAATGACAATAAACTGTCTCAAATAACATGGAAAGCAATGGGTGAATACCGAAATACATTCCATAATGTTCATGAAATAGAAGTAATGGTAGGTACAGAAATTCGTAAGACATGGTATCAAACTTTATTTTCTGCTGGATATGGATTCGACCCGGAAACTTTAACAACGCAACCTGTCATATTCCCCAAACAAGAAAATGCGCAATACTTCCCTCTGCATACCAAAACATATACTGAGAATGCTTATATTTCTGAATTTTCAACTATATCATATTCTTTTAAACAAAGATATACTTTAGGCGGAAGTGTTCGTTTTGATGGATCTGATATATTTGGGGTAGACAAAAAATACAGATATTTACCCCTATATTCTGTCAGCGGGTTATGGAGAATGTCTAATGAACCGTTCATGAAGAATATTAAAAATATTGATAATTGGGTATTCAGAGTTTCCTATGGTTTGCAGGGTAACATAGATAAAGAAACTTCACCTTTTGTCATGGGAAATTATAAAACAGTTCAATTATTGCCTGGAGGCACTGAAAAAATGATAGAAATAAGTTCTCCTCCAAATAAAAATTTACGATGGGAGAAAACTAAATCTTTTAATATTGGAACAGATATAGCCCTTTTTGATCAACTAATAAATCTTAGTATGGATTTATATTATCGTAAAAGTACTGATTTAATTGGAGTTCAAATGCTACCTCTTGAAACAGGCTTTACTTCTGTAAATGTTAATTGGGCCAGTATGCAAAATAAAGGTTTAGAAATAGCTCTTAGCACGCGCAATATACGTACAAAAGATTTCACATGGTACACAAATTTTAATCTGGGATACAATAAGAATAAAGTATTAAAAGAAAATATTCTTTCAAATCAAACAACTCCAGGGCGTGAAGGGTATTCTGTAGGAGCTCTTTTTGCATATAAATTTGCAGGACTTGATAACGAAGGTTATCCATTATTCTACAATAAAGCGAACGAAAAAGTTACAGCAAAAGAACTTTTAAAACTCCAGACATCAGGTAGTGGGACAATAACAAACCTAACAGCTGAAGAACAAAGAAATCTCTATTCATATATTGGATCATCAGACCCACTTTTCTCTGGAGGATTAACAAATACATTTACAATTAAGAATTTTGAAATTGGAATTAATTGCATTTTTAACTTAGGATTTTATGTGAAAACCAACCAGTCTTATTCTCCAACGAGTTATGATAGAGGACTAAATACAAACAAGGACATTTTAAACCGGTGGACTCCAACTCATACAGATACAGACTTTCCAACTCTTATGACGAATAATAAAAGAATCGAAGAATATAATTGGTATTCTGATTTTAATATATATAATCAAATAGACTCTTGGGTAAAGCGTGGTGATTATATGAGAGTACAAAGTATTCGTATAGGATATAATCTACCTCAGAAAGTAACTCATTTCTTCAAAATAAGTTCTGGAAAGTTGGCTCTTGAAGGGCGAAACTTCTTCGTTGTAGGTGCGAATTATAAGAATTATCTTGATCCGGAAACGATGGGTAATCAATTTGCTCAGCCTATACCAAAATCTTTAACTTTCAGTATCAATGTTATATTTTAAAATTTACAGGGAACTCATTATGAAAAATAGAAATCTACTATTTATAATTATTTGTCTACTAACATTATGTAGTTGCGATAATTTTCTGGATATTAAGCCAACCGGAAGAGTCATTCCTACAACAGCTCTGCAATACAGAGAGCTTTTGACCCAAGCTTATAGTATTATTCCTGAAGACAGAGGTATGGCTAGTTTACGTTCCGATGAAATCACGATGGATGCTACAAACTCTTCAACGGAAGATTTAGACGCTTACAAAGATATATGGGCATGGAATGATTATAATCCATCTGGAAATACTTCTTCTTTTGATTGGCGTCAGTATTATCAGATGCTTTTTATTGCTAATTATACCATAGAAAATGAAAACAGCATAACTGAAGGCACTAAAGAAGACGTAGACCAATTAATCGGGGAATCATACCTAATGAGGTCGTATGTACATTTTTTGTTAGTTAATCTCTATGGGGCTCCTTACACAGCAGGTGATCCAACAACAGCAAAAGGTATTCCATTAAAACTTAACAGCAATCAGGAAGAGGTTCTTTCCCGTAATACTGTCAGTGAAGTGTATAACTCTATTCTTTCGGATATTGATAAAGCTGAAACTCTTATTAATAAGGATCAATGGGACTCTCAATTCTCATATCGCTTTAATAAGCTTTCAGTTAATGCTCTTCGCTCACGTGTTTATCTTTACATGGGAGAGTGGGAAAAGTCTTTAGCTGCTTCAGAGGCCGTTTTAAAAATTAAAAGTACACTTACAGATATGCGTAGCAGTACTGTTTTACCTAATTACTATAACTCAGAAGAGTCTATTTTAGCTCTTGAAAAGGTTATGACCTCTTCGTACATTAAAGTCGGGAGAGTATCAACATCACTACTTAATACATACGGTTCCGGAGACCAAAGAAAATCAAAATATTATAAAGCAGTCACTTTGTCTAATTATCAAGTGATAAAAGGGGGAAGTAATGAATTCAGATGTTCTTTTCGTGTAGGAGAGATGTATTTGAATGCCGCAGAAGCAGCTGCACATATTGTTAATAAGGATGCCGATGCAAAAAACTATCTTCTTACATTAATGAAATACAGATATTCTACAAATGCATATGCAGCAAAAGAGACTAGTATTAACAATATGGGTAAAGAGGAATTAATAACTGAGATCTTGGCAGAACGTAACCGTGAACTTGCGTTTGAAGGTCATAGATGGTTTGACCTCCGACGTACAACGCGTCCGCGCATTGAAAAAACATATGATACAACTAAATACGTATTGGAAGAAAACGATTCACGCTATACCATTCGTATACCGACTGAAGCGATTGAAAACAATCCTAATCTAGCGAATTAATAAACCCGAATATTTATCAAAAAAGTTATTTATTATGAGAAAAATCTTACTTACACTTTTTTGCCTAGCGGTAGTTACTACTACTATAGAGGCACAACCCGTCACTTCCTCATTATGGAAGAAAACAATTAATTTACCACGTGAATCTACTGCGGCGGCAAGTAATGATTTACTTGCTTTAACTAAGTCTGGAGAATTATACGCTACTGGAAATTTCTCTAAGAACTTCTCTTTTGGGAATAATGATCTGGAAGCTGTAGCTAAAAGTACTTATTTAATAAAATACGATGCTTCTGGCAATGAAAAATGGGGCGTTGCTATTGTTGGAGCAGCAACTCCTACTGCTATAACAACTGACGAACAAGGAAATATCTATTTGGCAGGTGTTTTTGCTGACCAGATTAATATTGGAAGTACTGACGGACAAGTTGTTTCTAAAACCGGAGTAGCAGAAACCACTGAATTAGCTGCGGCATTCCTTGCTAAATATAGTTCTGAAGGAAAATTACTAAAAGTAGAATCTTTTGTACCTATAGCATTTAGCAATCCTGATTTGTTATTTTTTGACCCTGCATTTTTTCAACTAAACAAACTAGAGATTTATAATGGTAAGCTTTACGCTGCAACTGTAACCAAAGGAGGGACTATAACACAGAATAATATTACCCTGAAAGGATCTTATCAGAATTCTGAAGGTTGGCTTGGCGCAAATCTCCAAAGTAGTTTCATTGTTTCTTTTAATGACGATTTAATGATGGACAATCTTTTGTTATCGGCTAGCGCACAAGAAAATTTAGATAAGCAAAGTGATGCATTTAGTGCCAGTTTGGCTTTTGGTCCCGATGGTAAACTATATACAGGAATGGTTGTAACCGGAGATATGATTTTCACTATAGGAACAGAACAGAAGTCCGTTTCATATAGCTATTCTTCTAATGATGGTATTGGCTATAATTTTGTAGTTACAGCTATTAACCTCAGTGATTTATCTTATATATCTAAAACGTTTGAGACTATACATGATAAATACAATCATTGTTTTCTTAAGGGCATGTATGTATGCAATGATAAATTGCTCTTAACAGGTACATTTAATACATATCTTCCTTTTAATAATAGTATAACCCCAATTAGCACTGATGATGTTTTTTCTGCAGCACTAAGCACATCTGATCTTTCAGCAATATGGGCTAAATCTAGTGGTATTAATGAAGCTGATGTAAAAAATGAAGAAGTCTTGGTTGGATCAGCAGTATCGGGAGATCAATTAATCCTCACAGTTAATACAAACATTTCTGAAGGTCAAGTTAGTCTTACTTCCGGAAATCTATATTGTGATATTCCTTCAGGCACAATGACAGCTGTTGACAATTACGGATCGAATATTTTCAATACGGGTTTATCCGCAAATGGTACGAAAATAGCAAAATCAATTGTGGACAATAAAACAAAAGATGCAACTATTACTTTTTCTGTTGAAAAGAATGATAATGCCACAAGTATTAATGCACCAAAGGCATCTAACTCAATCATTGCATATCCTACAATAGTAACCAATACAATTAATTTTTCAGAAACATGTAATATCACTATTACTAATATTTCAGGATCAATTGTTGAGAAAGTTGCAAATGTAGAATCAAGAGATCTTTCAAGCTATGCTAAAGGGATATATTTTGTAACAGTATCCAATGAACAAGGTACTAAAACAATAAAAATAATAAAGAACTAAGTTTTTTTTGATATTGCCTGTTTCACGAATACTTGTGTGGCATAAATCTAAAGTCGTAAATTTAAAGAGAGAATTGTAGTGGACTATCATTTACAGCATGCGTAAAATCTGTAAAATTAAGGTAGACTACTGCAATTCTCTTTTTACCGTAAAATAGGCTATTAAAATTATACGCTTTCAAACCTAATATATAGTCGATCCTTAAAAGTTATTTCCTGATAGACAAAAAAACGTCTGATATCTATCTTGAATTGTGTTTTGAAGATTTATCCCATTTTTCATTTGCATTTAAAAAATTGTTTGGATTTGCACCAACGGAATTAACAGAACGGAAAGGGGAAATAAAAAATTAATAGCAGTTCAAATAATGTCTATCGAATCGACTTTATAAGGGGCTTTCTGATGATTGATACTGAACTGAAATAAAGAATTTAAAATAGATCATCTAAATAAGAAAGAATAATTCCAAAAAAGCTTAATCAATCTTCTTTTTGCAAGAATATTGCTTTATATTTGCAAGGTAAACTAATAAGTAAAACTTAGTATATGGATACACTTGAACTAGCAACTTCACTGAGGTCGGCAACATCATGCCTACACAAAAGATTGAGAAAACAAATGTATACAGCTCAATCACTTTCTATCACCGAAATAGAAACGATGAGTTACCTATTCAAAAATGAGGGCCTTTTACCATCAGAGTTGGCTGCTTTTACAAAAGTGAAAGCACAATCTATGTCCCAAATTCTAAATCGGATGGAAACGAATCTATTGATTGAACGCAAACCATCGGAAAAAGATAAACGAAAGATACTTGTTTATCTCACGGAACTTGGTCAGAAGGATATCCTCCAAACTCGTTATGAAAGAGATGAATGGTTGGCTACGGCTATAGAGAAAAAACTTACGGGAAAGGAAAAAGAGATTCTTTCCAAAGCTATTGTTCTTCTAAATAAACTGGTAGAATCCAAATAAAATAATAAAAGCTATGATAACAGCTATCGACAAAAATAGTGCATTGGTTCTTATTGATTTACAAAAAGGTGTTGTAAAAATGGAAACTGCGCATCCCACCAAAGATGTATTAGGTAATGCTGTAAAACTAATCAATATTTTCCGAAATAAAAATTTACCGATCGTTGTGGTTAATGTAAATCCGATAGATGCTTCGTGGACGAAAACCCGTGTAGAAAGCCCTAGTGTTCCTAAAAGTTTTGTTACACAGTTTATAGTAAAAGGGATCATACAGATAGGAGGGTATTTAGAGATTGTTCCGGAAATTATTACACACCCTCACGATATTTTTGTAACAAAACAAACTTGGAATGCTTTTTATAGAACACCTTTGCACCAAGAATTGAGAAAACGGGGCATTACAGGTATTGTACTCGCTGGAATTTCGACTAGTAAAGGAGTGGAAGGTACCGCAAGGGCAGCAAGCGAACTGGGTTACAACATCAGTTTTGCCAGTGATGCCATGACAGACCCAATAATGGAAGCACACAATAATAGTCTTCGGAATATCTTCCCACGCATTGGAGAAACCGGAACCACACAAGAAATTATAGATAAATTGCAGATAAGGAAATAATGGTTAGAGAACCCCCTAAAGAATGTATAGACTGGCCATTCACACTGCCCCTTGTGTTAGGTACCATGATGAACCCACTCAACTCTACAATGCTTTCCACTGCATTAACAAGTATCTGCAACAGTTTTGCAAGAGGAATCAGTTCTGGAGCATTACTTATCACTCCATTATATATTGCATCTGCCATTGGTCAACCTTTAATGGGCAAATTGGCTGATATCTACAATCCTAAGCTAATTAATAGGCTTGGTTTCGTTTTAATATTGATTGCTTCGGTTATCGGAGTAGTTGCACCTAGTTTCGGTTGGCTCATTGTATCAAGAGTTATTTTAGGTTTGGGTACATCGGCTGCCTATCCTTCGGCTATGGCATTAGTGGCACAGAAATATCAGCGAAAAGGAATGACTATCCCTGGAAATATATTGGGCATAATTACGATTGCAAGTCAGGTAAGTACGGTAATAGGACCTATGTTAGGCGGTTTTTTAACACAAATATCAGGATGGAGAGGTATTTTCTTTATTAATGTGCCGTGGGTACTATGTGCTTTATATTTTTCAAAAAACATTCCTTCGGGTAAAAGAAAGCAGCAAAAGACAACTATTTCATCTGTTTTCAAAAACATAGATATCATTGGTATTGGCCTATTCGCAACATCTTTGGTGCTTTTGATGATAATTTTGACGCAGCATCACCTTTCAGTAGCACCGATTGGTATAACCATTCTGTTCTTTATTTTTTTCATCTTATGGGAAAGAAAGCAAACTCTTGCGTTTATTGATATACGACTTTTGTGGCATCAACCCTCGTTGTTACTGGTCTACATTCGCACGATGGCAACTAATTATGTGATGTATTTACTACTTTATGGGTTGCCACAATGGGTGGAAGGTACAAAAAATATGTCTCCAGCTCAAACTGGATTAATTATGTTTCCAATGTCAATTATATCAGCAACATCGGCCATGTTAACTTCTAGAAGCAATAATCTTTTCAGAGTTAATACAGTGAGTGTTGTTACGATAGGTATGGCATGTTCTTTTATATTTCTGCTTAATCAGACTGTACCTATATGGATTATTACTTTAATTATAATGTTTACCGGTGTCCCGGTTGGTGTCAATTTAATGGCTAACCAATTATCATTAGGGGCAGAAGCACCTGCTAACCAAATAGGCATTTCATTTGGTTTGTATAGAACTTTTGGATATTTGGGTGCCATAGTCTCTGGTGCTCAGCTAAAAACCATTTTTCATAAAGGAGCAACAGATACAAGTCTCCATCTTTTAGGTTGGTTTTCTCTTGTATCCTGCATATTACTAGTGATATTGTATCTTTTTTCTTTGAGAAAAAGACAGGGAAAGAGAGAGTAAAACTATTAGATAGGAATAATCTATAAAGAAAGGGATGACCTTTTCGGACATCCCCTTCTTGCTATTTTAGTTAATTAAGTCAGGCTAAGGTAATGCTTGGGTTTAAATATACATCTTGAATGGTGTTAATTAATTCTACCCCATCTTTCATTGGTTTCTGAAATGCTTTTCGTCCACAGATGAGACCCATTCCTCCGGCACGTTTATTTACTACGGCAGTAATTACCGCATCCTTTAAGTCGGAAGCACCGTTTGATTCTCCACCAGAATTGATTAGTCCCACTCTTCCCATATAACCATTAGCTACTTGGTAGCGGCACAAGTCAATAGGATGCTCCGAGGTCAATTGGGTATAGACTCTTTTATCTGTTTTAGCAAAGTTTAGAGCGGTAAATCCGCCATTATTTGCAGGTAGTTTTTGTTTTACAATATCCGCCTGAATAGTTACTCCCAAGTGATTAGCTTGTCCCGTGAGATCAGCTGCCGCATGGTAGTCTACTCCGTCTTTCTTGAAACTACTGTTCCGCAAATAACACCAAAGAACTGTTGCCATTCCTAGTTCATGAGCATATTCAAAAGCTTCAGACACTTCAATGAGTTGTCGTCTGCTCTCTTCCGAACCGAAATAAATGGTGGCTCCAACAGCTACAGCTCCCATATTCCAAGCCTCTTTCACTGTTCCGAACATAATCTGATCGTATGTGTTCGGATAGCTAAGCAATTCATTATGATTGAGTTTTACAATAAATGGAATTTTATGAGCATATTTGCGGGCCACCGATCCTAAAACTCCGAAAGTAGAAGCTACAGCATTGCATCCGCCCTCTATTGCCAATTTTACTATGTTCTCCGGATCAAAATAAAGAGGATTGGGTGCAAAAGAAGCACCTGCTGTATGTT
>JAATGU010000058.1 GCA_015654535.1 Bacteroidales bacterium | reverse complement strand
CGAACAGCGCAAGTCGGTTGGAATCATATGGATGACCAAAGGCTCTGGCAATCGATACGGGCGAGATCAAAAGATCTGACGGTCTTGTGGTCAGAATAGCACTAATTATTCTATTGAGCTTGTCATATTCATTTTGCATGCCAAGCTCTTCCGCTATCTCATGAGCCCGATCCCTAACTGCGTTTAATGCATCTTCACCGTTTACTCTTACAATCTGATCTAACCGCTCTTCAATCTCGGGCAGAGTTAGCGACTTCGATGACGGTCCTATTTTTTTACTGGGCTGTAGATTTTCACGTAACGCCCTTTCCTGTTGCGATACAAAGAGATCTCCACTAAATGGATAATCTGCTTTAAATGCACCTGGTCCCTTCGTGATATTGATCTTAACACCCGGGAGCTCGATGTTACGGCTATAGCTTCCCGTTAGGAACAGATCCAGCCAGAGATTTTCACCCTACTCAAATTGCTTCCTGGAAAGCGGGAGTTTTAGAGAAAGCCGATCTGGTTTTCGGGTTTGAAAAGACACTCGCGAAAGATGAATCAAAAGAGAACGAGCTCCAAGATTGGTGAACTGCTGAGATCTTCAATACCAAATGAGGTATTTTATAACAGCAATAAAAAAGTATCGTTAATAATCTTAAATTTGACCTATATCCATCAAAACGGGAGTACTTCACTCCCTACATGAAGAAAAGACATCTAAGTCAAAAGGTAAAGAATTGATAATGCTGGCGTGAAGAGAATACGCTTAATTATGACAGGAAAATATGAGTAGAATACGTATAAAGAACTTTGGACCAATAAAGAATGGCTGTATTGATGGTGATGGTTGGATAGACATTAAGAAAGTTACTGTTTTTATAGGAAATCAGGGCTCTGGAAAAAGTACTGTCGCCAAGCTAACATCTACATTTACATGGATTGAAAAAGCTTTGGTAAGGGGCGATTATAACAAGAAATGGTTTGAACGGAAAAACAAACTTCAAAATCAATACCTAAATTATCACCGTCTTGAAAGCTATTTTAACAATGATGATGCAAATAATACTGTAATAGAATATGAAGGGGATGCATTTTCAATCAAATATGAAAATGGGCAGTTGACTATTCACGAAATATCGGGCATACCGTATCCGTTACCTCAAATAATGTACGTTCCCGCAGAAAGGAATTTCATTACCTATGTTAAAACCCCAAAGGAACTTAAGTTGTCATCAGATTCCTTAAAGGAATTTTTGACAGAATTTGACAATTCTAAAAATGAGATTAAGGGGCTAGTAAAGCTACCTATAAATGATACTGATATTGAGTACGATAAATTAAATGATACGCTTAACCTGAAAGGTAAGGGTGATAGCTATAAGGTTAAACTTACTGATGCTTCAAGTGGCTTTCAATCATTTGTACCGTTGTTTTTAGTTTCCGGCTATTTGGCAAACTCTGTAAGTAAACAAAGCGAGAATAATAAGGAGCCGATGAGTAGTGAGGAACTACAAAGATTTAAAAATGGGGTTAGAGATATTTGGGAGAATGATAGCCTTACAGACGAGCAAAAAAGGGTTGCATTATCAGTATTATCATCGAAATTTAATAAGACAGCCTTTATAAATATTGTTGAAGAGCCAGAACAAAACCTTTTTCCTTCTTCCCAATGGCAAATGCTTAAAAGTTTATTAGAGTTCAACAATATGAACTCAGGTAACAAGCTTATAATAACAACACATAGCCCTTATATCATCAATTTTCTAAGCATAACTATTCAGGCTGAATACCTGAGAGGTAAAATATTAAAAAGCAAAGTACCACAAGAGTTACTTCCAAAGTTAAATAAAATAGTGCCAGATGCTTCTTTGGTGTCATCTGAAGATGTAGTGGTATATCAGTTAGATGAAACATTCGGGGATATAAGAAGATTGAAAACCGAGGATGGTATTCCTTCAGACAAAAATTATCTGAATGAGGTACTGGCAGAAGGCAACCATATTTTTGATTTATTATTAGAGCTTGAACAGGAACTATGAGTGTAGATTTTTTCGAAACTGAATGCAAGGAGTTGTCCAGGCAGGATTTATCTTTCGGATTATGCGATGACCAAGATGGAACTATTGCCTACTCATCAATAAGTACAGACGATACCTGGATTGCAACCGTTATAAATTCAAGTGCAAAAGAAATAACTTTTACAGCTATTGACAATTGTATTAATATATTAAAGGAAGGTAAAGAGGATAAAGAAAAGAGCTGTGATGGAATGCTAACTTTTGATGATAGTCTTTATTTGGTAGAACTAAAGGAGAAAGCACCAGGAGGCTGGATTTCCATAGCAAAAAAACAATTGGAGAATACGATTAGGTTGCTGAATGAACATCATAATCTTGATAATTTTAGATATAAAAAAGCATATGCCTGTAATAAAAGACATCCTTATTTTACGGTAGTTGAAGCTTCTGAAAAAAAATCATTTTTTGAGAGAACGAGTGGCTTTCGAATTGATATTCAAGCTGAAGTTATTGTGAAATGATATTACAAATTCCACCTGATTATTAATGCCAGAGAAGAAATCCTTTCTTTTTATCTCACCAGGCACAATGTTGATGATAGAAACAGTAAAGTACTCAGTAAAATGACGAAGAATT
>JAATGU010000056.1 GCA_015654535.1 Bacteroidales bacterium | reverse complement strand
GATATATTAAACCGGATGGCTTATATCAGTCCCAATGCATCTGATGAAGTTTATCAGATATTACTTCCGAATTTCTGGACAAAAGAATAAGCTGAATATAAGCTTAGATAGATTTTTATAGGGTATCGCGGAGACGCTTACTCATCTCCCACTATTATCGAATTTTAATAATAGCTACTTTTGCTCAAAGAATAAAGATAAGGCTCTAAGAAATAAATAAAGATTGTTATACAAATTACTTTCCTCTTGTACAAAAGAACTAATTGTTTTGTACAAGTAATATATTTATTTTGTACAAAAGAATGAATTACTTTGTACAAAAATGCTCTAAGGTCTAATATCGGATTGAAAGAAAAGAAAGTAAAAGTCGTTTTTAGTATCCCTAATTTCCTCGATTTTTTTAACGGGCATAGCAATTGGAATTATACTCTGGGAGTAGTGTCCTATTGTGTTAAATAGAGTGAAATTAGTGGGAGATACCTTCAAAAAGGTGGGAGATAAAGTGGGAGATGAATGGAGCTAATTATTGAGCAATTGACTAATATAAAACCATCTGCTTTATAAAGAGTGGGACATGGGAGATCAATTTTTATTTGTTTTTCTGAAATCAGATTCTTGCTTTATGAAGTATTAATAGATCACTAAGTTTGTCTGGTTCATGAATCAAAGTCCAGAGCCTGTATTCAAATTTTTCTTTTTTTTTCATTGAGAATACATATAAAGACACTATCTTTATGCACGCCAAGGTCACATCCTTTTTCATCTATTTGAAAATGGTATATAATCATAAAAATAGGATTGATCAACCACATAATATATTTATTGGAATAGAAATAACATAGACATGACATCATTTCAGGATATACTGAACCAATTCCGTCAGGAATTAATAACAAAAAGAGAAAAAGGAACTCGTTTTGAACGACTTATGCAACTTTATTTGCTCACTGAGCCTCACTATGCATCGCGCTTCAATAAAGTTTGGTTATGGAATGAATTTCCGTTTCGCAAGGATTTAGGTGGACAAGATACAGGGATTGATCTTGTGGCTCAAACAACGCATGGTACCTATTGGGCAATCCAATGTAAATGTTATCAAGAATCTGCAACTATCAATAAAGCAGAAGTAGACAGCTTTCTGACAACAGCAGGACGTTCGTTTATGAATGATAGCGGCATAATAAGCAAGTTTGAGCATTGTCTCTGGATTTCTACAACAAATAGGTGGGGCAGTAACGCAGAAGAAGCAATTAGAAATCATATGCCTGCCGTATCACGTATCTCTCTTTATCATCTTCAAAACAGTAGTGTAGAATGGGACAAGTTGATTCAAGGCATGTACGGAGAAGAATCCCGTAAGCCTAAACATCAACCAAGAGATCATCAAAAAACAGCTATCGAAGCAGCAAAAGAATACTACAAAACTTCCGACAGAGGGAAACTTATTATGGCATGTGGTACGGGAAAGACCTTTACCTCACTCAAAATAGCTGAACAACAAACAAATGAAAAAGGGCTTGTTCTCTTTTTGGTTCCTTCTATCGCTTTGCTTGGACAAACATTAGAAGAATGGACAGCAAATGCCGCACAACCGATAAATGCCATCTGTATTTGTTCTGATCCCGAGGTAAGCAAGAGAAAAAATAAAAATGAAGACTCTGACAGCTTTAGTGTGGTAGATTTGGCTTTGCCGGCTTCCACAGATACGGAAACAATACTCAAACAGTTGGAACAAGCAACGGAAGATGCCGGAATGACAGTTGTCTTTAGCACTTATCAATCCATTGATGTAATAGCTAAAGCACAGAAAGCATATCAAAAAAAGTTTGGATTGGATAAAGGTATATTCGATCTGATTATTTGTGATGAAGCTCATCGTACCACCGGTGTTACTCTTTCCAACGAAGATGAATCTACTTTTGTAAAGGTTCATAACAATAATTTCATCACAGGGCGTAAGCGCATGTATATGACAGCTACCCCGCGACTCTATCATGAAGATGCTAAGAAAAAAGCGGTGGATAACGACATGATTCTCTGTTCAATGGATGATGCCAAGCTTTATGGAGAAGAATTTTATCACATTGGTTTTGGAGAAGCTGTTAATAAAGGTTTGCTCTCTGACTATAAAGTATTAGTGCTGACGGTAAACGAAAACGATATGACAGCTTCGGCTCAAGAGATTGTAGCCAAAGGAAATACTGAAATTCCTGCCGATGATGTAAATAAACTGATCGGGTGTGTCAATGCGTTGAGTAAGGAAATTGTGGGTGACCAAGGCTTGGTAAAAGGAAGCGACCCGGAACCAATGTGTACAGCCGTTGCTTTTTGCCAAAGTATAAAGGTATCAAAACAAATTACAAACACGTTCAATCAGATGGGAGATCTCTATTATAAAGACCTTACCCAGGAACAACGTGAAAAGATGGTGGTTGTAGAAAGTGATCATATAGATGGAACAATGGTGGCAACCACAAGAGGTCAGAAGCTTTCCTGGCTAAAGGCAATGTCCAAAGGGTCGATGCAATGCCGTATCTTAACGAATGTACGCTGCTTGAGTGAAGGAGTTGATGTTCCTTCCCTTGATGCGGTAATGTTCCTTTCGGCCCGAAACTCTCAAGTGGATGTAGTTCAATCTGTAGGGCGGGTGATGCGTCGGGCACCTGGTAAAAAGTATGGTTATATCATTATCCCGATTGTAGTGCCGAATGATGTAAAAGGAGAAAAGGCGTTGGGGAATAGTACGGATTATGCTGTTGTATGGACAGTACTGAATGCGCTCCGTGCCCATGACGACCGATTCAAGGCAACCATCAACAAGATAGAACTGAATAAAAATAAGCCTGCAAGTATTATAATAGGTGGAGCTTCACACGGACGAGACGATCATGGCGGGGTTGAATCCGTAGGTGGAACATCAAGTGATAATGAGGCTGCTTTGCAAATGGCTATTCAATTCGATCAGATGCAATCGCTGTTATACGCCAAGTTAGTTGAAAAAGTAGGTGAACGGCTTTATTGGGAACAATGGGCAAAAGATGTTGCTGATATTGCCATGCGACAAATGGAGAATATCAAATATTTGGTAGAGGCGGATAGGAAGCATCAACATACTTTTGCGAAATTTATGGGAGGGCTTCACAAAAACATTAATCCTTCCATCACGGAGAAAGATGCCATAGAGATGTTGGCACAACACTTGATTACTCAACCGGTCTTTGAAGCCCTATTCGAAGATTATTCTTTTGTGAAGAACAATGCTATTTCGCAATCAATGGAACAAATGCTGATTCTTCTCGAAGAGCACAAAAACGAAGAGGATACGGAAACGCTACAAAAATTTTACAACTCGGTACGTGAAAGAGCAACAGGAATAGATAATGCCGAAGCTAAGCAGAAAATAATTATCGAACTGTACGATAAATTCTTCCGAACTGCTTTCCCTATGATGGTGGAACGTCTGGGGATTGTATATACGCCCGTGGAAGTAGTGGATTATATTATTCATTCCGTTGATGCGGTACTTCGCAATGAATTTGGGCGCACATTGAGTGATGAAAATATACATATACTTGATCCTTTTACCGGGACAGGCACATTTATTACCCGCTTGCTGCAAAGTGGTTTGATACGACCGGAAGATTTGCAACGTAAGTACACCAAAGAAATTCATGCCAATGAAATTGTGTTGCTGGCCTATTATATAGCTTCTGTCAATATCGAAAATGTCTATCATGATCTTTTGCAAGAAAAGAAAGGAACATACACCCCTTTTGACGGAATCTGTCTGACCGATACTTTCCAATTGGGTGAAACGAAAGTGGGTGAAGATCTTTTCAGTGATATGTTTCCGCAAAATTCCCGTCGTGTGCAAGAGCAGCAAAAAGCTCCTTTACGTGTCATCATCGGTAATCCACCTTATTCTATTGGGCAAAAATCCGCCAATGATAATGCTCAGAATCAAAGCGATTCAAAACTGGATAAGCGAATAGAAAAGACTTATGTAAAAGCTTCTAATGCAGGATTGAATAAATCTCTATATGATGCGTATATTAAGGCTTTCCGCTGGAGTAGTGATCGTCTTGACCCTGAAAATGGTGGAGTTATCTGCTTTGTCAGTAATGGCGCATGGATAGATGGGAATAGTACGGATGGCTTCCGACAATGTTTGGAACAGGAATTCTCGGCTATCTATGTATTTAATTTAAGAGGGAATGCAAGAACACAAGGAAATCTTCGACAAAAGGAAGCAGGTAACGTTTTCGGATCAGGAAGTCGCACTCCTATTAGCATTACCTTACTTGTAAAAAAACCTGGACACAACGGAAAGGCAAACATTCACTACCATGACATAGGAGACTATCTGAGTCGTGAAGAAAAACTCGGCGTCGTGAGTAAAATGGAGAGTATTGAGAATCCGGCAATGCAATGGAGTATTCTTAACTCCAACGAGCATAACGATTGGATTAATCAACGCAAAGATAAGTTTGGAGAATTTATTCCTTTGGCACCAGAAAAAAAATTTGAGACTAAAGGCGAATCTGTGTTTACAACATACTCATTAGGCGTAGCGACTAATAGGGATGCATGGGTTTATAATTTCTCCGAAGGAAAGGTCAAACGGCAAATGGAGAAAATGATAAATTTCTATAATAACCAGACAAAAGTATATCATGAAGAATTATTAAACAATCCTAATGTTAAAGTCGAGGACTTTATAGACACGGATGATGCCAAAATAAGTTGGACAGTAAATCTGAAAAAAGATATTGAAAGAGGAATAATAATTCATAAAGACGGAGAAATTTTAAAGGGTATGTATCGTCCTTTTTCTACGCAATATTTATATTTTGATAGACACTTCATTGAGCGCCCCGGGCTAAGCCAAAAACTTTTCTCTACACCTGACATAAGGAATTTAGTAATTTGTGTGTCATGTGTAGGTTCAAACAAAGGGATAACAGCCCTCATTACAGATAAAATTGCAGATCTCCACTATGTAGGAGATACTCAATGTTTTCCACTCTATTGGTACGAAGAGGTAAAACAAGAAAAAACACTATTTGATAGTTTGGCTGAACCGGAAAATGAATTTTATGCTCGTCGTGATGCCATTAGTGATTATATTCTGAACCAAGCAAAAAAAATATACGGAAATAAAACCGACAAAGAAGACATATTCTACTATGTATATGCCCTCTTACATAATTCCGATTACCGCAAAGAGTTTGCTTCCGATCTCAAAAAGATGCTCCCGCGTATTCCGCTCATAGACAACTCAACAGATTTCTGGAAGTACGTCAAAGCTGGTCGGGAGCTTGCCGACTTACACCTCCATTACGAAGACTATGCCCATGAAGCAGGTGTTACCGTGGAAGTAAACAATGCGGTATATGACAATTACGAAGTAAACAAAATGCGCTTCCCTTCTAAAGGAGACAAAAGCCGTATCATTTATAACAATTATATCACCGTAACGGGTATCCCACCCGAAGCCTACGAATACGTAGTAAACGGTAAGAGTGCCATCGAATGGATAATGGAGCGATATCAAATTACCACTCACAAAGAGAGTGGCATCATAAACGATCCCAACGACTGGGCTCGAGAGCATAATCAGCCCAAGTATATTCTGAACCTGCTGCTAAGTGTTATCGCTATAAGTACAAAAACGGTAGAAATAGTAAAGGAGTTGGAGAAAGTGAAATGGTGAAGAAAAATGATTGAGAATTAATAACTTTAAAAAATATACTATTATGGCAAAGGAAAGTGTACTGTCTATATCTGATAAAGAAGCAATTAAAATTGAAAAATTAATTTTTCATATTATTCTTTCAAGCAGTGTCCAACCTATTTTTTTGGAAGAATTAGAAATAACAGAAGAACAACAAAAGTTTTTTAAAGATCGTTTAGCGGATGCAGCACAAGGACGTCAATATGTCTTTACTGAAGATAATCCGCCTATACAAAGTTTGACAAAGAAAATATTAAAGGCACAAAATAATGATTTCTTGTCAATTTCAAAAGATATTACAGATCGATTTAAAATAGCACACACTTCCAACACAAATGATGGCGTATTTATAATATCAATAGCATCAATAAAAAAAAGACGATTGTTGTTTTTAATCAAACTAGATCATAAAAAAGTCTACGAATACAAGTTGAAAGGGAATAAGGCTTTATTAGAAGAAGTGAGAAATACTTTTAGTGAGGATAAGACAGCTATTCAAAAAGTTGCTTTAATTGACATTGATTCTAACGTTGTTTGGGACGTATTGGTTTTTGATAGAAGTAAACCTGGAGGAATAACTGACTTCTTTGCCAAATTTTTATCTGCATTGCCTCGAGAAACAGAATCAGATTTAACAAAAAAAATGCAATCCTCAGCAAGAAAATGGGCTGCAGAAAATAAAAAGGATATAGATCCAAATCAAGAACCATCTTTTTACAAAAACAGAGCACGTAATTATCTAATGAATGCGGATATTTTCGATACGGATAATTTTATAAATTCTGTTATATTAGATGATGATAGTGATAGACGTAGTAAATTAAAAGATTCTTTTAGGTCTTATTTAGAAAATGTTGGGTTAGCGGGGCAAAACTTTGTACCTAAAAAAGAGGCATTAACTCCTAAAGAACAGAAGAATATACGGCAAACTGCAGAGGGAGTTAAAATCGAATGGATGGGCAATATGAATGATAATAATATAAATATTCCGAATCAACCTAATCAAAACGGTGAATTTATTATTACAATTAAAACAAGTGATATATCTGAAATTCAATAACAATGTTTGCTATATTATTCGATAAAATAGGTTATATTAAAGGTATTGCAAATATATTTAATGAAAGTTGGGGGAATCTCACCTTAGAGGGCATATATGAATCTCAAAATTTGTCTTATTTTGAAGAAATAGATGCGGAATTTGAATCTTTAAAAATACAAACATCTATTAGCTACTACATAGGCCAAACAAAAAGTAAAAGTACACAAGAATTTATTGCGGACATCCAACAGAATGACACATGGAAAATAAATATTAACAAGAATGTATTATTGAATAAAAATATTGATGGGAAAATATATAATTTTTTTTATTCACAAGAGAAGTTAATATGTTGGATAAAAAATACAAATCCTTTTACAGAAGACTACCCATTTAATAATAAATCAATATGTGTTATTGTCAATGGTTTAGATGATAGCTTTGGTGGTTGTAATTTAATATTTTGTGGACCAAATCATAATAATAGTTTTAATGGTGAAACTATCGTATGGGAGAATTACGATGAAACACGTATCTTAGATAGTGTTCATATAATAAGTAACTCTAAGTTCATAATAAAACCTCTTAACCATTATTTGTCTTTTGGGAAAGTAAATGAAATATCTAAATATTTTTTCCGAAATTCGATATTGGTATTATTGGCAAGTTTAAGTAGTGAGATTTATGAAAATGGAAATATAATTCTAAGAGGATATCGTCGAATTCAAATAGAAATCGGAATAGACTATATAGGAGATGAAATATCTGTAGAATATCAGGAACAATTAGCAAATGCCGTAAAGTGGGTATATCAAACAACAGAACGGTGTGACTTAAGATTAAAATTATTGTTAGAACGAATAACTCTTGATATAGATTATTCGTTACCATATATTCAAGGTTTGTTTTCTATTATACAAGAAACGACTGTTCAAGCAAAAGAGAGATATTCTTTCATTATTTATGACAGAAAAGACCTTTATCAAAAGGAATTAAAAGATTTATTGAAAGATTTAAAAAGTTTATCTGATCTTTATTCAAATAAACTGCGCTCTTTATTAAGCAATTTACTTCGTGATGTTCTTGCTGCTTTTATTTTAATAGGAATTACTTTGTTTTCTAAAGTAACCGAAATTAATAGTCTTTTTAAAAATAAGCTTATTGATTATATATTTATAGCATTTGCTTTGTATTTTGCTTTATCTGCAATTTTTCAGTCTATTGTTGATTTTTATGATGTCAGGAGAAGTAGAAAAGAATTTGATTATTGGAAGAATGTTACAAAAGAATATATGTCAACAGCTGATTTCAAAAATCACACATCGAATACGATTAACAAAAGGGCAACAGGAACAACAATTATATATGTAATAATTGTAATGTGTTATTTTTTGATTGCTTTGGTATGTTATAATTTCCCTTATATTTGGGCAAAAATAATGGATTGATATGATACAATTTTATGAAACAAAGATTAGAGATGTTGCAATACATTTCGTTGGTAATAAAAATAATGATGAAGATGTTAGATGTTCAAGATCAACAATCATAATAAATGATGGTCTTGATTACGTGTTGGCAAACTATTTTTTTAAATCTTTTCTTCAGACACGTGAATATTATAATTTATATCATGATAGTAATTTGAGTTTAAATGAAGTTTTTGTATATGTAAGCAAAATATTTGATAATCCGGAAACTCTTTATGAACAATCCGTAAATCTTGCCAAACATTTGTATGAGCAAAGCGTTCATCCAAAAATAAAGGGTGGAGAATTTTACGTGGTTTATTTCAAGGATTGCATTATAGACGGAAAAAAGGTTGATACTGTCGGACTTTTTAAATCGGAAAATAAAGATACTTTTTTGAAAGTACTTGCTTCAGCGAATGGTTTCGAAGTGGAAAGTGAAAAAGGAATAAATATCAATAAATTAGACAAAGGCTGTCTGATTTTTAACCTTGAAAAAGACAACGGCTATATGGTGGCTGTGGTAGATAATACAAACAGAGGCGCCGAAGCTCAATATTGGATAGATGATTTTTTGCATGTGCGTCAGAGAAAAGATGAATATTATAATACACAAGAAGTATTGTCTCTCTGCAGAAACTTCGTAAAAAATGGACTTCCTAAACAATTTAAGGTTTCTAAAGCTGATCAAGTAGATTTACTCAATAAATCAATAAATTTTTTTAAGGAAAATGAAAATTTCGATATGAAAGAATTTACCAATACTGTAATTGCTCAGTCGGATATTATTGAAAGTTTCAATCAATATAAATCTATTTATCAACAAGAACATGAATTAGAAATTTCGGATAATTTTGATATTTCAGATGCAGCTGTCAAAAAGCAATCACGATCATTGAAAAGTATTATCAAATTAGACAAAAATTTCGATATTTATATTCATGGGAATAGAGAATTGATTGAGCAAGGTGTAGATGAAAGAGGACGAAAGTTTTATAAAATTTATTATAAAGAGGAACTTTAATCAATTAAATGCAATAATAACTCATTATGCAAACACAAAAATATTCCGTACAGAATCAATCTATTCAATGGATACTTACTTTGTTAGATAGCGGTGAAGTTGCTATCCCAGAGATACAACGCCCTTTTGTGTGGGACACCACACAGGTGAGAAATTTAATAGATAGTTTATATAATGGTTATCCTGTGGGATATATCATTACCTGGAAAAATCCGAATATTAAGTTGAAAGACGGAAGTTTAAGTGAAGGGAAGAAAATTGTTATTGATGGGCAACAGCGAATCACGGCTTTGTCTGCTGCCTTATTGGGACATAAAATAGTAGATAAAGACTATAAAAAAGGACGAATTAAAATCGCCTTTCAACCAATAGAGGAACGGTTTGAAGTCCTGAATCCGGCTATCCTGAAAGATAAGACATGGATTCCTGATATTGCAGAAGCATTGAGTGGAGGAATGAGTCCACTCAAAATGATCCGTCAATATCAGATGCTTAATCTGGAAACGGATGAAGATGTATTGGAACGGTCTTTCTCCCGACTGGTAGATATTCCAAAGATTCCCATTGGTGTTATTGATCTTGCTTCAAGTATTGATATTGATATTGTTACAGAAATATTTATCCGCATCAACCAAACCGGTACTAAATTAAGTCAGGCGGATTTTGCAATGAGCAAGATTGCTGCTAATGAAACGTTTGGAGGAAACATGCTGCGTAAAGCAATCGACTATTTCTGTCATCTGGCTGTTTTACCGGATTTTTATCATACGATAGTGGATAAAGACCCTGATTTTGCCACGACAAGTTATTTCCAACAAATGAGATGGCTCAGGAATGAGACGGATGATCTATATGATCCTTCTTATACGGATATGATTCGGGTAGCTTTCACTTCTCAATTTAATAGAGGAAAGATTTCTGATTTAGTTAGCTTACTTTCCGGGAGAAACTTTGAGACAAAAACATTTGAAGAAGAAATAGCCGAAGCATCTTACGATAAGTTAAAAAAGGGAGTGATGAATTTTATGAATGAGGCAAACTTCAAGAAGTTTACCATGATTATCCGTTCGGCTGGTTTTGTTTCTCCTAAACTTGTCCGTTCACAAAATGCATTGAATTTTGCTTATATCTTATACTTAAAGCTCAAATCGATGAATCATTCTGCTGTTGAAATAGAACACTATGTACGGCGTTGGTTTGTCTATTCCGTTTTGACGGGACGTTATTCCGGTTCACCGGAATCTATGTTTGATTTTGATATTAAGCAGGTGGCTTCTTGCGGTAACTTTGGAGAATACCTGACTGAAAAAGAGAGAGGGGAATTGTCGGATGCTTATTGGGAAGCAGCCTTGCCTCAAAGTTTGGACACTTCTGTCGCAAGCAGTCCTTATTTCCATGTATTTATTGCTTCACAAATTAAAAATAAAGATAACGGCTTTCTGAGCAGAGATATAACTGTTGAAAATATGATCATTGGTCAGGGAGATGTTCATCATCTTTTTCCACGAGACTATTTAAAAAGGAATAGTCTGCTCAGGGGAAAATACAACCAGATTGCCAATTATGTCTATATGCAATCCGAAATAAATATTAAAGTCGGCAACAAAGCTCCTTTTGAATATTTTAAATTGATTACAGATCAAATAGAATCAGGTAATCCTCTTATTTCCGGAATTTCAAGCATAGTAGAGCTAAAAAATAATCTGAAAATCCACTGTATTCCAGAGTCTATCATTGACTCAACAATTGAACATTATGACGAGTTTCTTGTTAGTAGAAGAAAGCTTATGGCTTTAAAAATAAGAGATTTTTATTTTTCATTATGAAGAGATGGACACTAAACATTATATTTGCATTGTAATTAAAACAAAAAACAATTATGAAAAAAATT